>NZ_CP084759.1 GCF_020535565.1 Shinella sp. XGS7
TTGATGCACTTGCGCGTCCAGAGCTGAAGCTGGGTCTCATCCTCGACCAGCGCCTTCACTCGAGCAAGGTCGTACAACGGCCCCGCGGCGTCGATCTTCGCCCGCCCAGGTTCACTGGGAGGGTTCAAAATGTACTCCGAAAGGACGTTTTTTGTTACCACCGTGGTAAATGTCTGAGTGCTTGGCCGGGATTCTTACACAACTATGGGTCATGCAGCCTCCGGCGAGAGGATGACTGCGGAAGCTTCCGACTGGGCAGCACTGACGCGCTACCTTGACGACGCCATGCTGCCCATCGACAACAACTGGGTCGAGAACCGCATCCGGCCGATCGCGCTGGGGCGCTCAAACTGGCTCTTCGCCGGTAGCCTGCGGGCGGGCAAGCGGGCCGCGGCCGTCATGAGCTTGATCCAATCCGCCAAGCTCAATGGACTGGAGCCCTGGGCCTACCTGAAGGACGTGCTGACCAGGCTGCCGACGCAGCGGGCCGGCGACATCGGCGAACTGCTGCCTCATCACTGGGTACCGGCTTAGGCTTCGCCACGCATCGCCGAGAATGCCAGCATGACCGACACTGAACTTCAGCTCTTGCGCGAACAGCTGTGGGCCACTGCTCGCGACAGAGCTCCACCGACTGAAGAAATCGGTCGTTGGGTGCAATCACTGGATACCGAAGGCGGCCGTGACCGCTGGTTCCAAGCATCGCTGTACTTAGAACTGCAAACAGAACTTTTGCGTCGCCGCAGCATCTCTAATTCGCGCTAGCCGCCAAAAGAAGATCCCGTGTGGGAAACGGCGGCTACCCAAACAGCGTTGAGGTGGATCACCACCCCTCACCGGGCCGATCAAATTCGGAGTTCGAATTGGGCGTGAAGGTAAAGCCCTCAAGGTCGCCTTTTTGGACTGCCCATAGGCTCCGCGCCGCACGGCGCCCAGCAGCGACATCTTCCGCATCTCGGCACTGAATGTCCTTGAGCAATTTGAGGCCTCCATCTATAGGCGCACCGTGGCCCATTGCCGCTGCCACAAGGTCATCAACCAAGCCACCACGGCTCAAAATTTCGATGGCCTCCTCCTTCGAAACCCCAGCGGCCTCAAGAATTGGGCCTAGCTTGACCCAGTCGACGGTGCTCGAATCTTCGTGCATGGCCCAATCCTACTGCGGACGGTGCGAGCCCGCATGGCAGAGAAAGCTACGTGTTGCCTGCGACGTCAAGATGGATTCGCCGGAAGCTTACGTCCCTCGGCGAATGTCTCTGACCAGCCTAGAACAGAAATTCGGGCTTGCTTCGAAGCACCGCCGCACACTTCACTTTGACCCCGGCGTGCCCTCTTCCGTCCGGCGCTTCTTGCCGTTTCGAAGTCGCTTTTCCGCACGGGACAGCTCGCAAAGGTCTCGGACCCTCGTCAGGTCTGATTCGGAGATTGCGCCGCAATCGCTCATGTCTTTGGCGGTCTCCATCAACTCGCGACGCATGCGCATCTCATCATCTCTATGCTTGGACATCGCTGGCTCCATTGACCTGCTCGTCAGACTGCGTGAGCTGATCTGCCGTCGCCGTAACCACAGCAATCGTCTCGCCAGCTGACGTCATGAATTCGACCTCATAGGCATCACCCGCGCCGTGTACATGGACCACGACTCTGCGGGCCCCGGCCGCCAGTCGGATGGAATGCAGCGGCACCTTCAAGACAACGTCGCTATACAGCTCACGCACACAGGCCTCCGCGTGTTCGCTCGAGCAGGGTTTCAACTTGGCGCCGGCCATCCCCGCTGTACAGCGCCTGCGCCGGCGTGGCGCCATTGAGCTCGGGCAAGGGTTCACCGAGCCAAGCATTCAGCCAGGCCGAGAGGGCGGCCATGTCAGCCTCGCCACCGCTTTGTTCGATCATCAGACAGAGCTTGTTTAGCAGCGCGGCTTTGGCCCGAGCGTTCTCAAAGTCGGCGCGCTTCAAGAAGGGCTTCTTCAGTGCGTCACTGAATTTTTCCAACCGATGAAGTGCCGCCTCTGGTCCATCATCGTTCGTCCAGCCAGCTGCCGCGGGCGATTCGCTGTAGGCGACGGGCACACCATGTTCGTAGTAGACCTCGTGGACCGCAAACCAAGTCTCTTCGTCCGACGGGAACTCGATGACACGACAGTTCCAGTGACTGGCCGGCGTCGGACTCGGCCCAGGAGCCGGTGGCTCGGGGCTGACGTTTGCACGCGCGGCAATGGCCTCCTGCCAGTCTTGAAGCTGGCCGAGCTTGACCACCTCGTCGAGCCCGACGTTCTCCAGCAGGCCGGCCAACAGGGTGAGTCGCTGGGCCTCGTCTAAGCAAAGCTTGCCGCGGACTATTTCAAGGCGACCGGGTAGGCGATTGAGTTTCTCCAGGCCTTCCGGCCCGGTCCACGTCCGGCCGGCACGACCGATGTTCCAGCCGTTGATCTCGTCGTCCATGTGCGTGTGATGTCTATGGGCAATTGGGCGGTGCACCGGGTGCCTCGTCATACCAGGCGTCCCGCAGGTGTCCGATCTCATACTTGGCGATGTCGGGCCAGTTGCGAATCCAGCCGTTGAAGGCTTCGCGATCGGCCTCCGTGACACTGCCCCGTCGTGCGGCCACGAAGCCACAGTTGACCCCGCCTCCCAGACTCAGCTCGCGCGGCTCGATGACCTGCTCGAGCAGTTGGTCGATGAACCGATCCTGCTGCTCGAT
Organism: Shinella sp. XGS7; assembly: GCF_020535565.1. NCBI lineage: Bacteria > Pseudomonadati > Pseudomonadota > Alphaproteobacteria > Hyphomicrobiales > Rhizobiaceae > Shinella > Shinella sp. XGS7. The sequence goes on from NZ_CP084759.1 coordinate 2,702, forward strand.
CGACGGAGGCGCCTGCCATGTCAGTTCGTAATCGAAGCCCAGGGTCTGGAACTCGCCGATGCGCAGCTTCTTGCGGAGCCGCCGAGAGCGCGTGCGCTTCGGTGGCGGCAGCACGAGTAAATCAGTCATGTCCACTCCAGTTGGTGCCTTGCATCACCGAACGTGCTCGCCCAGGGGCTCTGCACAGTGGTTGGATTCAGTATCGAACCCATACAGGCGAAGTACGTTAACTTGTTGATTTAATTGATGTTTATGATCCATCATGCCGCAGAAAGTGGCGCCCGTCGAGTGTGTGCAGGCCTCACTTGCCTGCGGAGGAGGCGCCTCCGCGCAGCCGTGCCGCCAGACATCAAGCCCTCGGAGTCCCCATGCAGATCAAAGATGTGCGTCCAGCGTTCTTCGTCAAGCAGATCCGGTGTGATCGCTGCGACCGCCTGGCTGAGGTGGGCGATGCGGAGCTGGAGTTTCATGAGTTCGTCAGCATCGATCTGAAGGCCGGCTACGCCTCCATCTTTGGCGATGGCAACCACGTCCAGGTCGACTTGTGCCAGCACTGCCTCAAGGACACTCTGGGACCGTGGCTGCGGATCGACGACCCGAGCGCCAAGACCCTGGGCCTGTTCGACCCTGATCGGCATGGCGGCGAGTTTCCGAGCGCGGCGGATGCCTCGCTGCAGGAAACGGACAATGTTCAAGTTCAAGGGCGTATGCCACTCACTGTTCCGTCAGGACTTCATCTGCGGTTGTCCTCGCTCCAAGCCTACTTTGGCCACAGCCTTCGGCTGTACTTTGCGCCGCTTACGGGTTCCGTGAGAGGCATCCGTCGGGAGTACCGACGACTCGAGTGGGCCGAAAGGCAACGCCTGCGGCGCCAGGCCGAGTTCGAGCGGCGCGGACGAGAGGCCATCAAGCGCTCTATCGCCGCGGGCGATTGGATCCCGGCCGAAGAAGTCATCGGAAAGTTGAGAGCCAAAGTCGATGCAGCTCGAAAGCGCCGAGTCATAGGAATGCTGCGCGGGAAGTTGGATGTACCCGCCAACTTTGATGCCCCCCTGCCTGAAGAGGTGCTTCAGGACTTCGAGGGGCGCATGACTACCGATAGCAAGCTGGCCGTGACGACGCGTGCCAAGGACGATCCGGGCTTTGTGGAGGCCCTGCTGAGTGAGGCGATCGTGTTGGCCGCCAATGGGGAGCCTGAGCTCGCTAAACAGGTGCTGCGCGACTTGATCGCCGGAACCAAGCGTTGAGCGGCCCTTTACCGTTCAGAGGAGAAGTGATGATTGAGCTTGTCCGACATCTTGCCGTTGTTTGCGCGATGGGCCTCGGCCTGGCGGCGCCAGCATGGGCGGACGAGCCGCTGCACGGTCAGGTCATTGGCGTCGTGGGTGGCGACATCATCACGTTGGTCGACGCCCGGCAGCGTGAACACCAGTTGCGGCTTGCGTTTATCGACCCGCCCGAGCCCGGTCAGCCCTTCGCCGATGAAGCGCAATCAGCCCTGTCTGCCATGGTGCTCGGCCGACAAGTGACGGCACAGGTTCGCGGGAGGGACCGAGACGGCATCGCAGCGGTCGAGGTGGTCGAGCCACATGGCCACGTCGTAAACCTCGAGCTGGTCCGCCGCGGCCTGGCTTGGCGCGACTATTTCGATGCGCAGAACCAGCCCGACCGCGAGCAGTACCAGACTGCCCTGTCCGAAGCTCAGCAGGCGCGGCAGGGCCTGTGGTCGCAGGATCGCGTGGAGGCACCTCGGGACTTTCGGGCTCGCGTCAGTCAGTACATGCGCTGGTGGCTATATGCAGTTGCTGGTCTGGCTAGCTTCACCCTGCTTGGGCTCGTCTTCTCCGTCTATGACAAGCAGATCTCGGCCTGGCTCGAACGGCAGGATCAGATCACCAAGGCATCGGCTGAGGCCTACCGCCAGGCGCGCATGCTGGCTGAGGCAGAGCAAGCAGAGCGGGACCGGACGCGGGAGATCGCCAATCAGGAGATGGACAGACTGGCTGCCGAGCGCCGGCGTCGAAAGCCCACGTAGCGCCCGCCTACATCCCTTGTTCGGTCGCCGTAGTCAGGCTCTCACCGACCCGAGGCCACGCCCTGTTGAGGGCATCCAAGCCAATGTCCAAGGCCTTGCGCCACGCCGGGCCGCGTGCACGTGTCGAGGCGACCATCTCGACGATGGTGTCGGGATCGCGCTGCACGAAGTAGTCGATCAGCGCCGCGGCCTGCGCGATGTCCTTGTTGGTCTTTGATCGGCTGTCCCCGGTCCGTTCGGCGGCCACGAGCAGCTTGCCCACGGCGTAGGTGGCCGGGGCTGGCAGGTTGACGACGATGGCCGAAGTGCTGCCCAGTAGGGCCGCCGGGATGGGCGCTTCAAGCGCCAGCTCCATGAAGCGCAGCGGCTGCAAGGTCACGTTCAGCGCACGGCATTCGACCGGCGCGTCACCGGTGCGTGTCCGGGACGTCAGCCAGTCCAGATCGAAGTCAGGCTCGTCCGGCTTGACGTAGCGTGTCCCAGAGTTCACCGGCACAAAGCCCATCTGCAGGGACTCGATCGCCGAGTGGGCATCGACGCGGGCGTTCGGCGCCACAGCCAATGAGAGGTTTCTGCCCGCGTGGGCGAAGTCCAGATCGACCGTTTGGCCAGGATCACCCCAGAGCACGCCTAGCACGTTCTGGTAGGCCAAAAAGGCATGCGTGCCCACGACGAGGGCGCCGGCCGAGAACACGCCATGATCAGCGAGACGCTTCAGCACGCGGAAATGCTTCGGCGCGACGGTGTAGCAGCCCAAGGCTGCAGCTGCGTTGGACAGCTTGCGCAGGTGCGCCTGGTTCGCAACCGCCGTCTCGTCGTGAGCGGCTGCGATGAGCGCGCGGGTTGCCTCGTCATCCGGACCGACATAGATCTGCTCGAGGCCGGCCGGGCCCTTGCGCTGGTAGTAGTGGTACCGCTTGCCGTGGATCAGCTTCGACGCGAAGCCGCCTGGAAGGTCGGCGGGCGATCGATTGAGCTGCGCCATCCGGGCTGCGGAAAGCACGGAGGAGTAGGCGGCCTGAGCTGCTAGGCTGTTGTCAACGAACATGTTTCTATACTACCTTTTCTGGTGAGGTAGTACATCAACTTCTGACCACAGTGTTGGAAGTCAGCCATCCGGGGGTGCGCATACTTATACTGTTGTTTCATACAGTATGAGCCACCTTTACGACCTCCAAGCCGGCGCCCCGGTCGCCGTTGCCGCTCTGCCGCTCTTGGTCGCTGACCTGGGTGCGGTCGTACACGCCGGCTTCCCCAGCCCGGCGGAGGACCTGGGCGCGAAGAGGATCGACCTGACCGCTCAGCTGGTCAAGGGGTCTCCTCGTTTTCAGTGCAATAAGTGACGGTACGAAAAGCTAGCACTGGCGCGGAGGTGGTGTTGGTAGATCGTTGATTTCATTGACTTTCCTGTTCACTTTCAAATCTGCGATTCGTGGCGTCAAACCGTGGTCGGTTTCATCCATTGGTGCCAGTTATCGATGCATTTGGCCGCGAAGGCAGGATTTGGTCAGCATAGCGGTCAACCGGGAAGCGAAACACACCCCGCAAGTTGATGCTCTCCAGCCTGGTGGGCGCAATCTTCCCGATCAGTTCCGGTGGAATGACCTGGCGGCGGTTCGACCAGCGATCCAGGACCGCCTGCATCTGTGAGGTATTCCACGCCATCACGATGTTGGCCATCAGGCTCAACGCATCGGCCACAGCCTGCATTTCATCGACACGTTTGGCCTGCGCCGGGCTGATCCGGCCGGTATAAATGGCGCGCTTGAGGGCGTTAACAGCCTCGCCCCGATTGAGCACCCGGCGCAACTCGTTCCTGAAAGCGTCCTTGACAAAGTAGTCAGCCAAAAACGCCGTACGCAGCAACCGCCCCAATTGCACGCCAGCCTCATAGATTGGATCGCCCTGGGCGGCAGAACCGAACCGCGCAAGAGCTGCCACCGCACTGGCATGTCCGCTCATGACCGAGGCTGCCAGGTGCACCAGACTATCCCAATGCTTTTCGATCAAAGCGACGTCGACATTGGCTTCGCACACCGCAGCGATTTCTGCGGGCACTTTGGTGCCGCGTGGCACAAAGAGGTGGCGCTGTTTGAGTTCCTTCAACCGCGGGCAAAGATCAAAACCAAGCAAACGGGCATGTGACATGGCAAAGTCGGTGTAGCCATGGGTATCCACAGCAAGCTGGCTGGTCTCCAGCTTTTCTTGGCGGATGACACCTTCAATGGCCACGCCCGCCTGGCGCTCATTGAGCACAAAGGGCTGCGCATGGAAGATGCCCCACCGGTCTTTTACATGGGAGTAGATTCCAATGGAAGGTGTGTTGCGCCGAGGATCAAGCCGGGCTTGCCACACCCGTTTGGTGGTCTCCATGCTCATCATGTCAGAAGATGCCAAATCGGACCGCCCCCAGGTGGCGGCAATCGGGTGTCGCTGCATGAATTCCAGCACAGCCTGGCAGGCCTGGCTCAGACGCCGTTCGTCCCGCGCCCAGCGCATGGCCTGGCGAATGCTGGTGGCAGACAATTGCGGAATCATGCGCGCGCATTCGACCGCAGTCAGACTGGTGCCGTGGGCCATGATGCCGGCATAGACCATCAGCAGCTCGTCGGTAGAGCGCGGCTCACGTCCGAGCATGATCCAGCTAAAGCGCACCTGGGCGTCAACGGCCAGAATCACTTCCGGCAATTGAACCTCACCGATGCGGTGATCCAAAGCCGCGCGCAGCTTGGTCACTTCTGGGTCTTCGTCCTCTGCGGGCAATGGCGACAAATGGAGTTCATCATCCACGCGCAGTACGCCACTGCGGGCTGCAGCGGCCACCGCATCGACACCGGCAGTTACTCTGGCCAGCAAAGGCTTCAAGAAAGTGGCAGCCTTGCTGGGTAACGATAGACGGGCATAGTGTTTCTTGGACTCTGCCTGCCAACGCTCGTCCGTGAAGAACAAGCGCGCACGACCCCGAAAGCTCAGGCTGTGCTCAATCCAGACCGAGCCATTGCGCACCGCGCGGCGCAGGGCAAACAGGGTGGCCACCTCCAACGCCTGAAACGCCCGTTCCCGGTCTGGGCTGGAGATCGAAACCTGCCAGATCATTCCCAGACTTGGTGCCACCACTTCAACTGGCAGCTTTCTGGATCCTTTGAGATATAAAGCTTGCAGCTTGGCAAGGTACTCGATGGCAGGATGCTCGCCGGTGGCCTGCCAGGGCAGCTTTGCAATGGCGACGAGCAACGACCGCACGGGGCGAATTCCATCAATCAATCCCTCGCGGACCAGGGAGGCCCTGCTCGGTGGTTTGCGTTTCTGGGTTTCGGTGATCAAGGCTTCAAGACGGGCACGCAACTCAGCATCTGGCACCGCACCTTGCGCGCTCAAGGCAACAAGTTCGCCGAGCAGCGTTTTGTACATTGCGGCCCAATTGACGGTAGCGGGGACATCGGCGGCAGCCTGACGCCACAGATCGGCGATCCGGCGCTGCACCATAAGGATCAACTGGTCTGTGGTGGTGAACAGGCAATACCGAAGAAAGCATGCGACCTCCACGGTGCGCGCTGGCTCTTTGATCTTGGCTCCGGCTGAGGGCGGCCTGGAGACAAGTCGGCGCGCGTAGCGGCGCAAGATGAGATCGGGGATGTCTGCCAGGTGCTTATGAACGTCCAGCGTGTAAAGCAGGTCGATGCGCTCCAGTACCTCGCTGATTTGGCGGGTTGAGTGTTTCGCCGGTGCAGCCCATAGCCAACTCTGCTGGGTTTGTCCATCTGGGCGCAGCTCTGAAACTGAGGCTCGCCAGCGATCAAGTGTTGCTGGATCAACGCTGGCGGCGATGGCGGTGCCTGTTTCAACTTCAAGCTGGGCAAGTGCCGCCGCAATCAGTGTCCGAATTGCCCGCTCGTGCACGATCACCAGCTTGTTCTTGTACAGCCATTGACGCGCCCGCACGAGTAGCTGATCGCGGTCGGCGCAGCGCGCCACTTCGTCGCGCAGTTCACGTACCAGTGAGCGGCGCTGGTGCTCGCTCATCCACTGGAATCCAAGGACCGTGCAGGCTACTTGTTGGTGATCGAATAGCGTGCGGTCCTACATGCCGCCGGATGCGTTTGCCCTGGACACGTCCGCGCAGCTTGTGATCCAGACGGTCATGGGGGGTGCCGGAACTTTGCTTGGACCCTTGTTGGGTGCGGCGATCTGGTTGTACCTGTACGAAGGGCTGCAGGCGCTAGGCGATATCGGGCCGTACTGGAAGCTGATCCTGGGCGTCGTCTTTGTCATCCTGGTGACCGTCTTTCGACACGGTGTCGCAGGCGGGATTCTGGAATTTGTGCGACGCTGGCGCAAGGACAACCGTCGCGCAGTGTCCGGCGCGGCGCCGGCGCGCGTCGTTGCGACGCTTGATGTCATGCCCTCCGAGCCGCATGCACAGCAGGGAATGCCGGTATTGCAGGCCCGTAGAATCAGCAAGCATTATGGCGGCCTGAAAGCGGCAAGCGATATCGATTTCACGCTGCGCGAAGGTGAGCTGCACGGGGTGATCGGCCCCAATGGCGCTGGCAAGTCGACGTTCTTCAGCATGCTGGCAGGCGAACTCGATGCGACCTCCGGACAGGTGCTGCTGCGCGGCCAGGATATCACTGGCGTCGGGGTGACCGCGGTCTGCCAGCTGGGCATGAGCAAGAGCTATCAGATCAACCAGCTGTTTGAACAATTGACGGTGCGCGAAAATGTGCGCATTGCTGTGCTGGCGCGTCGGCGCGGCCCTTACCGCAGCGATCTGCTGCGCAGTCTGCGTTCCGATGCACTCGATGGGCAGGTGGATGCAGCGATAGCATTAGTCAACCTGGGTTCTCAGGCCGACACAAGGGTGGCCGAGATGCCGTATGGCGAGAAGCGGCGGCTGGAGATCGGCCTGGCGCTGGCCACGGGCGCCAACGTATTGTTGCTTGATGAGCCGCTGGCTGGCCTGAGTCCCGAAGAACGGGTATCCGTGGTGGCCTTGCTGCGGTCGATCCGTGGGGGTCGCAGCATGGTCATTGTCGAACACGACATGGATGCGATGTTTGAACTGGCCGAGCGCATCACCGTGCTGTACGAGGGGCGCAAATTGACGGAGGGCACACCCGACGAGATCCGCAAGGACCCGGCGGTGCAGGCAGCCTACCTGGGGGGGATGGATGATGAGCCTGCTTGAGGTCGACAAGATCAATAGTTACTACGGTGACTCGCACATCCTGTTCGACGTGAGCCTCCGGGTGGAGGAACACGAAGTCGTCGCCTTGCTGGGCCGCAATGGTGCAGGCAAGAGCACGACGCTCAAGTCGCTCATGGGTGTGGTGCGGCCGCGCAGCGGCAGTATCCGCTACCGTGGTCGGGAAATATTGGGGCAGCAGGCGCATGAAATCGCGCGCGGTGGGGTGCAACTGGTCCCCGAAGAGCGCCGGATCTTCGGTTCCATCACCGTGCATGAGAACCTGGTGCTCGCGACGATGGCATGCGAAAAGCCGCTGCCGATCGAGCAGATGTACGAGATCTTTCCACGGCTGGCCGAACGCAGGCGCAACCTGGGCCGCCAGCTCTCGGGGGGCGAACAGCAGATGTTGGCCATTGCCCGCGCCATGGTGCGCGATGCCGATCTGATTCTGCTGGATGAGCCGTTTGAGGGCCTCGCGCCCCTCATTGTCCGCGACTTGGTGAGTGTCTGCAGGGATCTGGCAAATTCAGGACGCACGATCGTGATTGTGGAGCAGAACGTTCGAGCCGCTCTGTCGCTGGCGGATCGCTGTTATATCCTGAATAATGGTGCCATCGTCTATGACGGCACCCCGGATGAGCTGCACGGCGACCAGGCGGTCATCGCGAAGTACCTGGGTGTCGGGGTAAAGGTCTGAGCGTGCGCCAGTTGTATTCTTTTTTCCGTAGTTCTGCGGCTTACCGTGTCCGGATTGCGCTGGCCCTGAAAGGGCTTGACTTCGATTTGGTTCCCATCGATCTGCTTTCGCACGGCGGGGCGCAGCATCAGCCTGACTATCGTCGACTGAACCCACAGGGCCTGGTTCCGACCCTTGTGGATGACGGGGTTGTGCTCTCGCAGTCCATGGCCATCATGGAATACCTGGACGAAACCTATGGCCCCGCGATCCTTCTGCCTGGCGCTCCGCATGCGCGTGCGCGCGTACGTGGCCTGGCCGAACAGATCGCCTGTGACATTCATCCGCTCAACAATTTGCGGGTGTTGCGTTTTTTTGCCCACGACATGGGCGTGGATAAGGAAGCGCGCGACCGCTGGTACCGGCATTGGGTTACGTTGGGCTTCGATGCGCTGGAAGCAGCTCTGCGCGTACCGGACACGGGTCGCTGCTGCCACGGGGATGAACCAGGCCTGGCGGATTGTTGCCTGATCCCGCAAGTCTTCAACGCACGCGGCTACGACATGGACATTGCAGCCTGGCCAACTATCGAGCGCATTGACCGATATTGCAATACGCTGGCGGCATTCCAGGCAGCACACCCGGCAGCGCAACCCGACGCCGTCTAGAGCGGCGGCCACCCGTCTTCATACGAATTGCGACTGGTCCACGGCGCTGTATGAGGCTCGGTGCCACCCTCAAGAACATACCGTCCACGATATCGGGGGCCGGCCACCTCCGCCTGCCGGTGACTATTGTGTCTAGAATGGGAATCTGGCCGGGGCTGTCAGCAGACGGCCCGCCATACGTGCGGAGGATCTCATGACCGGTACCATCACCGAAATTGCTGCGGACATTTATCGGATTTCAGTCTATGTCCCGCAGGCAGATCTGCAATTCAACGTGTTTCTGGTGCGTGACGATGAACCGCTGCTCTATCACACAGGTCAGAAGGCACTATTTAGGCCGATATTTGACGCGGTGCGCACGCTCATCGATCCGGCAAAGTTGCGCTGGATCGGGTTCAGTCATTTCGAGTCAGATGAATGTGGCGCGCTCAACCTCTGGCTGGACAAGGCGCCGCAGGCAGTTGCGCTGGCCAGCCCGGTTCTGGCCAGGACATGCATCGATGAGTTTGCAATACGAGCCCCGCGCGTGCTTGAAGATGATGCCTTGCTTGCGACGGGTCGATACACGTTTCGCCATCTGCTGACGTCGCACCTGCCGCATGGCTGGGGCGCCTCGCTGCTTTTCGAAGAGACGCAAAAGGTGTTGTTCTGCTCTGATCTGTTGCTGCAGCGTGGCGATCCGGCGCCCTTTGCCGGCGACCTTGTGTCGCGGGCCGTGCAGGCGCTCGAACAAGGTCAGGCAGGGCCATTTCGCGATGCAATTCCATATACGACGCACACAAAAGTCACCTTCGCGCGTCTGGCGGCGCTTGACCCGCAAGTATTGGCCATCATGCATGGCGCGTCATTGCGGGGGCAGGGCGCCCGGGCATTACTGGATTTCGAGCAGGCGCTGGCCCGGGTTGGCGGGCCTCTTCAGTAGATGAAGAACAGCACGGTCATGATCGTCATCGGGCGGCCCAGTGCGGGCAAGTCGACGCCGGTCTTCAGTAAATGAAGAACAGCACGGTCATGATCAGGCCGATGATGATGACCGCGGTGCGAACATAGCTGTCGCGCACCTGGCGGATGAACCGCGCACCGACGTATCCACCGATCATGCTGGCAGCCATCATTGTTACGGCCTCGGGCCACGAGATCGCGCCACCCCAGGCATACACGATGACGGCGATGATCGTCAGCAGCGTGGACACCAGGTTCTTCAGCGCGTTCGAAGTCTTCAGTTTGGGTACGCCCAGAATCCCGAACAGCGCGAGCAGAATGATGCCAAGGCCCCCATTGAAATAGCCGCCATAGGTGGTCGCAATCAGCACCGTGGCGATGGTGAGCCCGGGGCTGGCGATCTGTCGCGTACCCGGTTTGCCCATCAGTCTGGGGCCGATGGCAAAGGCCGCGGTAGACAGCAGCAGCAGCCAGGGAATCAGGATCTTGAAGCTGTCACCGGGAATCAGGACGAGCAGCGCTGCGCCGAGTGCGCCACCCAGAAGGCTGACGACGATGATGCCGGTCAGGGGCAGCTTGCCAGGCACCTGCAGATCGGCTCGGCAGGCATAAGTGCTGGAAATATAGCCGGGCAGCAGGGCGACGGTGCTGGTTGCGTTTGCCGTCACAGCGGGCATGCCGATGAAAATCAATGCTGGCAGCGTCAAAAACGTACCGCCCCCCGCGACGGCATTCAGGGCGCCCGCCAGAAAAGTGGCCGTGAGCAGCAAGGGCGTACCCGTCAGCAGTTCGATCATGTAAAGTTTCGGGGTCGGTCGGACGAAGGCACCAGTATAGAAGTTTGCCTGGCCGGACGTTTTCAATGGATGAGGGGGTGATGTTGGACGCGTGGCTCGCTGCCGTGCCGGTTGGGGAAGTGCTCGTACGGATGGCTGCCACCGCCTTGGTCATCATTGCCGTCAGCTGGTCGGTGCAATTGCTGGGACCCCTGGTTGGCGGTGTTCTGGCGGGCCTGCCGATCACGATGGGGCCGGGCTTTTTCTTTCTGATTGACCAGGCATCTGCACCCTTTGTCTCGCAGGCCGCTGCATTCACGATTCTGTCGTTGTGCGCGACGCAGAGCTTCCTGCTGGCCTACATTGTCGTTGCCCGCCGTGGCCCTCCCTGGGCGGCGTTGCTGGCGGCGCTGGCCGCCTGGCTTGGGCTGGCGCTATTGCTGCGGTTGCTGCCTTCGCCCCTGTGGTTGGGTACGCTGATGTTTGCACGCGGATAGGAAATCCAACCACAGGAGGACGATTATGGCCCAGGTTTTGGGCATCACAGGCCTTCAGGCTGAGCCTGCCTGAGCGCTTGATCAGCGCCAGTAGCCCGAGATTTTTCGGTTTGCACATTTTTTGGCAGTGACAGACGCAGCCCTGCCGCGCGGCCAAACCGCTGCTGCCTTCCCTTACCAACTGACGCGCTGATCGACCTCAAAGTCCGGCGCCGGTTGGGCCGCCTCGCCCCAATCTGGCTCAACCTCGACACCATCGCCCATCGGCACATCGCACCCATCCCACAGCGGCGGCCCGCGTGCTGGCGCGATGCGAGGCGGCTCTGTCTCCACCCCGATGTGCTCCAGGATGTGCCGGAGGTCGGCACTGTAGGTGATGAAAGCGATGATGCGCATCTGGCCACCGCAGAGCGGGCACAACAGCGGCAACACCTCGTAGATGCGGGCGATCAGCACCGCCCACAGAATGTGAGCTGAGCGTTTGGGCAGAGCTGGCTGGGTGGGCTCGGGCTGGCTGGGACCACCGACCGTGGCCACTCCCATGGCATCCACCGCTGCGGTCACACCGCCTGGCTCGGGGTCTCCTCGTTTTCAGTGCAATAAGTGACGGTACGCAAAGCTAGCACTGGCGCGGGGGTGGTCTGGGTAGACCGTTGATTTCATTGACTTTCCTGTTCGCTTTGTAAACGGGTATGGTGGCCTCCCACTTTTGAGGTTCACGATGCAGGGTTGGCACACAACGTTTTTGGGGATGCGTGGGCTCCCCCGCGATATCAGCGACTTCGAGATGAAGGCATTTTTCACCTTCGATGGTGCCGAGCGCGACGCAATCAATGCACGCCGAGGTGATTCCCACAAGCTTGGTCTGGCGCTCCATATTGGTTTCCTGCGCATGAGTGGGCGTTTGCTCGGTGCCTTTCGGGTAATTCCAGTAGCCTTGTGGCGCCACCTTGGCAACGAGCTTGGCATTGCAGCACCAGAAGTCGCCTCGCTGAGAGCCATGTATGAACGCGGGCGCACGCTATTCGATCACCAACAAGTAGCCTGCACGGTCCTTGGATTCCAGTGGATGAGCGAGCACCAGCGCCGCTCACTGGTACGTGAACTGCGCGACGAAGTGGCGCGCTGCGCCGACCGCGATCAGCTACTCGTGCGGGCGCGTCAATGGCTGTACAAGAACAAGCTGGTGATCGTGCACGAGCGGGCAATTCGGACACTGATTGCGGCGGCACTTGCCCAGCTTGAAGTTGAAACAGGCACCGCCATCGCCGCCAGCGTTGATCCAGCAACACTTGATCGCTGGCGAGCCTCAGTTTCAGAGCTGCGCCCAGATGGACAAACCCAGCAGAGTTGGCTATGGGCTGCACCGGCGAAACACTCAACCCGCCAAATCAGCGAGGTACTGGAGCGCATCGACCTGCTTTACACGCTGGACGTTCATAAGCACCTGGCAGACATCCCCGATCTCATCTTGCGCCGCTACGCGCGCCGACTTGTCTCCAGGCCGCCCTCAGCCGGAGCCAAGATCAAAGAGCCAGCGCGCACCGTGGAGGTCGCATGCTTTCTTCGGTATTGCCTGTTCACCACCACAGACCAGTTGATCCTTATGGTGCAGCGCCGGATCGCCGATCTGTGGCGTCAGGCTGCCGCCGATGTCCCCGCTACCGTCAATTGGGCCGCAATGTACAAAACGCTGCTCGGCGAACTTGTTGCCTTGAGCGCGCAAGGTGCGGTGCCAGATGCTGAGTTGCGTGCCCGTCTTGAAGCCTTGATCACCGAAACCCAGAAACGCAAACCACCGAGCAGGGCCTCCCTGGTCCGCGAGGGATTGATTGATGGAATTCGCCCCGTGCGGTCGTTGCTCGTCGCCATTGCAAAGCTGCCCTGGCAGGCCACCGGCGAGCATCCTGCCATCGAGTACCTTGCCAAGCTGCAAGCTTTATATCTCAAAGGATCCAGAAAGCTGCCAGTTGAAGTGGTGGCACCAAGTCTGGGAATGATCTGGCAGGTTTCGATCTCCAGCCCAGACCGGGAACGGGCGTTTCAGGCGTTGGAGGTGGCCACCCTGTTTGCCCTGCGCCGCGCGGTGCGCAATGGCTCGGTCTGGATTGAGCACAGCCTGAGCTTTCGGGGTCGTGCGCGCTTGTTCTTCACGGACGAGCGTTGGCAGGCAGAGTCCAAGAAACACTATGCCCGTCTATCGTTACCCAGCAAGGCTGCCACTTTCTTGAAGCCTTTGCTGGCCAGAGTAACTGCCGGTGTCGATGCGGTGGCCGCTGCAGCCCGCAGTGGCGTACTGCGCGTGGATGATGAACTCCATTTGTCGCCATTGCCCGCAGAGGACGAAGACCCAGAAGTGACCAAGCTGCGCGCGGCTTTGGATCACCGCATCGGTGAGGTTCAATTGCCGGAAGTGATTCTGGCCGTTGACGCCCAGGTGCGCTTTAGCTGGATCATGCTCGGACGTGAGCCGCGCTCTACCGACGAGCTGCTGATGGTCTATGCCGGCATCATGGCCCACGGCACCAGTCTGACTGCGGTCGAATGCGCGCGCATGATTCCGCAATTGTCTGCCACCAGCATTCGCCAGGCCATGCGCTGGGCGCGGGACGAACGGCGTCTGAGCCAGGCCTGCCAGGCTGTGCTGGAATTCATGCAGCGACACCCGATTGCCGCCACCTGGGGGCGGTCCGATTTGGCATCTTCTGACATGATGAGCATGGAGACCACCAAACGGGTGTGGCAAGCCCGGCTTGATCCTCGGCGCAACACACCTTCCATTGGAATCTACTCCCATGTAAAAGACCGGTGGGGCATCTTCCATGCGCAGCCCTTTGTGCTCAATGAGCGCCAGGCGGGCGTGGCCATTGAAGGTGTCATCCGCCAAGAAAAGCTGGAGACCAGCCAGCTTGCTGTGGATACCCATGGCTACACCGACTTTGCCATGTCACATGCCCGTTTGCTTGGTTTTGATCTTTGCCCGCGGTTGAAGGAACTCAAACAGCGCCACCTCTTTGTGCCACGCGGCACCAAAGTGCCCGCAGAAATCGCTGCGGTGTGCGAAGCCAATGTCGACGTCGCTTTGATCGAAAAGCATTGGGATAGTCTGGTGCACCTGGCAGCCTCGGTCATGAGCGGACATGCCAGTGCGGTGGCAGCTCTTGCGCGGTTCGGTTCTGCCGCCCAGGGCGATCCAATCTATGAGGCTGGCGTGCAATTGGGGCGGTTGCTGCGTACGGCGTTTTTGGCTGACTACTTTGTCAAGGACGCTTTCAGGAACGAGTTGCGCCGGGTGCTCAATCGGGGCGAGGCTGTTAACGCCCTCAAGCGCGCCATTTATACCGGCCGGATCAGCCCGGCGCAGGCCAAACGTGTCGATGAAATGCAGGCTGTGGCCGATGCGTTGAGCCTGATGGCCAACATCGTGATGGCGTGGAATACCTCACAGATGCAGGCGGTCCTGGATCGCTGGTCGAACCGCCGCCAGGTCATTCCACCGGAACTGATCGGGAAGATTGCGCCCACCAGGCTGGAGAGCATCAACTTGCGGGGTGTGTTTCGCTTCCCGGTTGACCGCTATGCTGACCAAATCCTGCCTTCGCGGCCAAATGCATCGATAACTGGCACCAATGGATGAAACCGACCACGGTTTGACGCCACGAATCGCAGATTTGAAAGTGAACAGGAAAGTCAATGAAATCAACGATCTACCAACACCACCTCCGCGCCAGTGCTAGCTTTTCGTACCGTCACTTATTGCACTGAAAACGAGGAGACCCCCAGCCGGCATCCGGGCTCACGCCCAGGAAGTCGCGGGCATGCTGACCGGCACGGCTGTCGGCGAAGTCGAAGACCACGGCCTTCACGTCGGCGATGCTCGTCGTGCAGTAGCTCCACAGGTAGGCCCGATGCGTCTTGCCCTTGCCGGGCTTGAGCATGGCCACCGGCGTCTCATCGGCATGCAGGACGGCCTGGCTGAGCAACTCCTGCTTGAGGGCATCCACCAGCGGCTGCAACTGCACGCCGCAGGCGCCCACCCACTGCGCCAAGGTCGAACGCGCCAGCGCCATGCCGGCCCGCGCGAAGATGCCTTCCTGGCGGTACAGCGGGATATGGTCGGCGTACTTGGCCACCAGCACCTGAGCCAGGAGACCCGTGGTCGGCATGCCCTTGTCGATGATGTGCGGCGCCACCGGCGCCTGCACCAGCGTCTCGCATTGCGCGCACACCCACTTGCCGCGCACATGGCGCTCGACAGTGAAGACGCCGGGCTGGTAGTCGAGCTTCTCGGCTACGTCTTCTCCGATGCGCTTCATCGCGCAGCCGCAGCGGCAGGTCGTGCTGGGCGGCTCGTGGCGAATCTCGTGGCGCGGCAGGTGCGCGGGCAGCGGCTGCCGGCGGGGCTGCTGTCGCTCGTCGTCGGTGTCCTTCTCAGGCGCCAGTTTCTCCAACGCCTGCGCGAGTGCTTCCAAGTCCGCTTCGACGGTCTCCTCGATGAGGCTCTGCTGCTCGGGATTGAACTGCTCGGACTTGGCAGAGAATTTCAGCCGCTTGAGCACCGCCATCTCGTGGGTGATTTTGTCGATGGTGGCCTGCTTGAACGCAAGCTCGCGGTCGCGGGCCTCGACCTTTGTCCGCAGCGACTGCACCATCTCGCGCAGTTGGGGCGCGTCGAGTTCATACAGTTCAGAGGGTGTCGTCACGAAGCAGGATGTTGCCCACGGCCACGCTCGGCCACATCGGCAGTTCCGTCAATTGCACTACAGCACGCGGATGATGCCGGCCTCGCCGACGAGTTGCCACGGCAGGCCGAGCACCAGCGCATCGAACTGCTCGCGTGTCAGGCGCAAGGTGCCTTCCTGATTGGTCGGCCAGGCGAACCTGCCGCGATGCAGGCGCCGGGCCGCGAGCCAAACGCCGACGCCGTCATGCACCAGCACCTTCATGCGATTGGCACGACGGTTGGCGAACAAGTAGGCGGAGTGCGGGTGCGCGGCGCCGAAGACTTTCACCACGCGCGCCAGCGCGGACTCCGTGCCGGCACGCATATCCAGCGGCTCGACTGCGAGCCACACCACATCGACGCGAATCAACGCAGAATCTCGCGCAGCCAAGCCGCGCACTCGGGCATCGCCGACAGCGGCCAGTCCACGTTGACCGCGATGGCGCCACGGCGCAGCTCGATGCGGACCTCGTGGCGCGCTGTCGGTGCCGACGCTGCCAGTTGCACGGGTATGAACTCAGACCTGGCGGCGACTGGAGCGTCGCATCCGCGCGCTTCGCGCCGCCATTTGTGGACCAGGTTCGTGTTGAGGCCATGCGACAACGCAATGCGCGCGACCGAGGCACCAGGCTGCTCGCATTGTTCGAGCACAAGCGACTTCAGCTCGGCTCACATGAACCTGACTTTCTGCAATGGGCACATTGCTGCCCCATAACTGACGAATCCGAGCGGCAGCAGCCAGCCTCAAGCAGTCCTCTGCTGCTTGGACCAGCATGTAAGGGCTAAATGGTCAGCGGTTGCCGGCACGGATGCTCAAACTGGCCGGATCCGCACATCGGGCGTCACATCTCGGCCAGCCAGCGCCGACGCCCTGTCAAGCACCCTACCCGCCCTTGTTGCGCGCCGCCAACGCATCGCGAAGCGGAGGTCCCCTCCCCTGCGTCCGCACGCCCAGATGGCCAGGGCGTAGGGGGCCGCCCCCTCCCACCCTACCCTGGAGACCGCTGAGGGGGCCATGCCACAGCTTCTGGCGCTGCCGCAGCCGTGCTGTGAGCCACTGCCACCCTGCGTCATCTCGCACCCCATGGACCTCACCACTCTCCCCGCGCCTCCTTCGCGCGCCCGCCAGGGCGACATCCAGAAAGTTCAGACATGAATGAACAAAGTTCAGAGATGAACGGTTTTCGACAACAGGGTCTCGGGGCGAAGCCCTGAGTGTCTGCGACTGGCGCAAAGCGACTTAGCGGACCAGGATGGGTGTAGATCGAAGATATACACCTAGCATCCTGCCCTTACCAGTTGTCGAGCTGCTTGCAATGATTTTGCGGCGAACTAAAGATGATCTCGCAAGCATTGAAAGGCGAGTTGGCAGTGATTCCGAAACGCCTTTGAAGCGAGTCTGTCGTCATCGGGAGGCCTGTTGATGACGAACCATCACTGATCACACGCGGATGCTGCGATGACTTGACCCTGGCAAACTGCCTGCATGAGCCCGCCGCCAAGCCTTCTGCAGCACCTCCACCTCGCCATGCTGGCAGCCGAGGTGCAAGCCTCAGCTGCCATAGAGGGCGTCGAACTTCCTCGTGAGGCGGTGCTGGCGGCGGTCGCGCAGCGCCTCGGACTGTCCATGCCGACACCACCCCCAGCGGGCCGAGCAGGAGCCAGAAAGGTCAGGCTCCGGCAGCACCAGGTGATCGAGCTGATGCGCAAAGACAAGGCGGAATGGATCGACGTCAGGCGCTACATGGCAGCGACCGGCATGTCCAAGGCGACGGCGACCCGTGATTTGACTGAGTTGGTGGATCGAGGCCATCTTCAGCGTGGTGGGACAGGCAAAGCCTCGCGCTACTTCCTGGTCCGAATCGGCTGAAATACGGCTCATTCTGTGAGCCGAATCGAGGCGCCGTCAGCCACCTGCGACTCAACGCAGTTCCTGACCGATGCGCCAAAGCGAGGCGGTGGCCGACTTGCCGAGGGGACCGAACGTCGACGTCGGCATGCAAGCGGCCGTATCGACGGCCTGTGAGACCAACGACCTGATGGAGTGGCAGCGCCAAGCTTCATCCTGGGCCAACGCGCTGGTCTGCCAGAGGCACGGCTCGCGACTCCACGAGAGTGTGCGCAGTTGCAAAAACAGCTATACATGTATACACATATAGGCGTATGCTTGGCGTGTGTAATTGCTGGTCGAGCAAACATGCAAAAACCAATCGAGAAGACGCCACCTCCAAACGCCGCGGCCCCCGAGGATCAGCAACCAAAAGCTTCGGTCGCTCACCCCATCGCGCGGGCTGGCCGCCCAGCACGAGAGGGTCGCGTATTGATCGGTGGCCATTTCGCACCGGAGGTGCAGATCGCGCTGAAGGTGATCGCCGCCGAAGAGCGCACCACGGTGCAAAACCTGCTGGCTGAGGCTATCGATGCGGTGTTTGCGAAACGAGGAAAGCCACCGCTCGCCACGTTGCCACCAAAGGCATGAGCCCGTCCAGAAAGAAAAAGGCATCGACCCATGAGCCACCAATTCGAACTGTTCCCGCCGCCTCCCCCACGCCAGGAACGCGGCCTGCGCACCCTGACGCTGTACGACCCCTGGTCGCGCATGGTCGTGTTCTACAAGCTCAACGAGCTCGGCCTGCGGGCGTTCCGCATTCTTGGCCCCGTGGATCCCACCCCAGTCTGCAAGAAGCGCTGGCCCGCGTCAGACTTTCGCCTCCATGGCGAGCCAGACTAAGTGCCAACGGTCGAGCCGCATGGACTTGTTTGCAGATGGGCACGGGGGTCGCCTAGCGTCTGATCAAGGTCCCCCGCAGTGCATCGGCACTGGTGCAGGACTGGCCGTTCGGCGAGGGTAGACAACCTCGTTGTATCGCGCCCCACACTTGGTTGAGGGCGCATCGTGCCGCCCTCCTCCGTCGTCAAGCTCCTCCAGCGCCCCGCTCGCGTCAGACTTGTTTGGAAGGCTGAGGCGTAGAGATCTCCACATCCACCATGCGCATCTCGAAGAGGTCCAGCGGGAAGACCGGCCATTGAAGGTGCTGGCCAGGAACTGCGCGATGCGGCAGATCTGGCCGCTGCTGGGCTTTTCGGCCAGGTCGAGTAACCGGGCTTAAGCCTGGGCTGCCGCTGACTGAGCGGCGCTCGCGCGTGCGTCCTACTGCGCCTGGTGGCGCGCGATCTCGTCAAGGCTCCTTGGGTTTCTCCGATGGATCGGTGCCAAAGATGGCCGGGCGCTTGGCCTCGGCGTGCCGAATACGCTCCATGAGTCCAGGGTCAGACAAAGGGACTGCCTGCTGCTCTGGCCCGTCGAGCCCGTCATGCATGGCGGCCATGCGCGCGACGGCCGTCGCCTGTGCCCGCTTGCTCGCGAGCTGCACCATGCCAGCCGCGATCTGATCCAGCTCGGCCGACGTGTGCGCGGGAGTGGGCGATTCGGGGGGAGCTGCGCGTTTGCCAACGTGCTTCATGGTGTTGGAATGGGCGGCCACTGCCGGCGCGCGTGAACGACGTTCACGACCTCCACCAGCTCAGGCGTCTCGCGATAGAACAGGACGTAGTTCGGCCGGATGACCATCTCGCGCAGCCCCTTCGAGCGCGGCGACGGCTTGTAGAGCTTCGGGTGATCCGGCAGGGCCGCGGCCTTGGCCTGGATCTCGTCCAAGAGCTGCTGCGCAGCATCCGGGTTCTCATCGGCAATCTCGGCCACGATCAGCATCAGGTCGGCGCTGGCCTGCGGTCGCCACTCAAGCCGGGGCTTTGCCGGCATGCTGCTTGCGCTTCTTGTTGATGAGGGCTTGCGCCTCGCGCATCACCGTGGCGTGTGCAACGTTCGGCCGTGGATCGGCCAGCGAGGCCTGCACCTTCTCCTTGATCCATTGGTCGTGCGCTGCCGCCGCATGCGCGGCCTTCAGGCGATCCGAGGCCTTCACGCTGCGCGTGCTGCTGCGGGTGTCTTTGGCAGCCGGGTCATACTCGGCCAGGTTCACCTTGAACTCGGTGATGCTCAGCTCCTTGAGGTAGAGCGCCAGCGTCTCGAACCGCTGGAACATGCGCGGCTCGCCGCGAGCGGCGGCCAGCGTCTGGCTGGCGCGGCCATAGTTGATCACGACGCCCCAGCTGCCGGCCTGGCCGACGATCTCTGCGCCGACATGGGCGCCGGCATCCACCAGGCGACGCAGCGTGCCGTGGTCAATCGTCTTCCCTATGGTTCGCATGGTGGCGACTCCTGCAATCTGGCAACTTGCATAGTGTTCCACACTTTTCTAAAAAGTGTTGGCCACTATGCAAGTCAAAGACGAAGCTCTGCGACATAACGCCCGTTGCTCCAGCATGCGGCGCTTTATCGTGCCCGCGAAAAATCTGCCCGACTGCACACGTCGGCTGGGCCTAGATCTCCTGACCGAGTCACTTCCGCCAGGTCCAACCTCCGGCCACAGCGCACGAGGCCAGCAACACGAGGACCATGGCCCCCATCGGGTTCGCCTGCAGGGTCTCTACCACCCGGCAAACCGCGTCAGTGATACCCCCGCCTTCACTGCCGCACAGGCAGCTCTGCAATGTGAGGTGATCGGATCTCAACGCTGGTGCAGGGACACAACGCGGCGACGATGCAAACGCCATGGCCGGCAGCAGCCACTTTTACAGTGGGCTCGTTCATGATGAGGGCCTATAGCATCAAGCGCCCTGCCCTGCTTCCTGGTCCCAGTTCGGCCCGTAGGTTGCTTCTGCGTAGGCTCTGACCACGTACTGGCCAAGGATGGCGAAGAGGTAATCACCGGCCGCATGCCTGCGCCGGATCACCGGGGAAGCCATGTTGCGCTCGGCCAGGTCAGCGAGTGCCTTGTCCGCGAATGCACGCAGCTGGTCAGGCTGCAGCAACTTTGCTTCGGCCATTAGCTGTTGGATGCGCTGATCCCTCCAGCTTCGCTGTACTTCGGCGACAGGCGGTGGCAAGACCTGCGGCCGCGGCTCAACGGCCGGCTCATCCACCACACCTTCTTGTACGGTGTCCGGCTGCTCACGCAGAAGCGAGCGCAGGTATGCGTGCACGTTCTCAATCGTGCGGAGCTCACGCTTGGCCGCGCGCCGCTCCACTACTTCAAGCTTTGCTTGAACCTGTTCCTCACCGAATTCGCGGATCAGTTGCTCGAGCTTCAGTTCGCGGATGCCAAGTGACTCACCGCGCAAGATCAGGTTCGCATCGACTTGAGCGGCGGACGATCGAACCGCCGGCTGGCTCAGCTTCTTCTTGCGCACCACGAATTGCGCATCGATGACCGACCTACCCTGCTTGTGCTCAACCAGCTCGATCTCGAGATCGGACTCTGCATTGATTTCTTCGATGGCAGGATTGACGCGCTCGTTCTTGAACTTCCGCCACTCGCGGCGCTCAGTGGCGCCTGGCGCATGACTTAGCGCGTCGGCCCACCAACCGACTGGCTTGCGACTGGTGACGCCGCTCGGGTTGTCGCGATAGCGGGCGCAGATCTCGTACAAGGCGACCGCTGCATATGTGCTGAGTCCAGCCAGAACGTCAAGATTGATTCGAGCCCAGCGAGAAGGCTCCCGCAACGCAGCCATGATCGTAGGCGGATACGACCATGAAACCCAATTCTCACCTTTGCGAACCTCGATCGCGACCTCCGAGAGCATCGAGAAGCCGCGCCATTTGACACCGTCTCCTGGCGCTGTCGACTCCCAATCGACCTCGAGGCCGCGCATCTCTTTAAGGTAGCGCTTGGCCGCTGTTCGGTCCTCGCCAGCGGATCCACTAGTCCGCAAGATGGACGGCAGTGGCGCTTCGAACATGAAGTCGGCAGCTGGCATCGTTTTCATTGCAGCGAGCCTCACCTGCGAAACCTGGAGCAGTGCGTTGTAGATGCGGCGACCGGTGAGCGTCACGCGCTTCGACCGAGGGATCATCACGATCATCTCGTGCGGCTTGTTCAGCTCGACGGCCTCAGCTGCCTGGGGTACTGGAAGTTCGGGCTGATCGCTCATACCACCATCATACGTCCTTTATCGTTTGGACAGTTACACCCCTGGCAATCGCTAAACTGAGCGGGTAAAACCCGGACAGATGGGGTTCGGAGCCCGGGTAAAGGCTGGACACTTTAGCGATCACGGGAAGGTGCTGGCCGCCGGGAAGCACTTCGGGGTCGCCTTTTGGCCCGCCGAACGCATCCAGTCGACGTATTGCGACGTGTCATGTATGCAGTAACGCCGCAGTTGAGCCTGTGGATAAAGCCGCTTCGCAGCCGGGTAGCTCGCGGACAATCGCCGGTTAAAAGCCGGACGCATCCGGTAAGAAGCTGGACACTTCCGGGTAAAAGCTGGACAGTTGGAACGTTCGAAGTTGGCCTAAGTTATTGTCAGTAAACAAGAATTTAACTTATCAACAGGCCTTAAACTCTCTTAAGGTATTAGAGATTTCTATTGAACTCCCACAAGAGTTGTTGAAAAGTGGCTTCAAAACGAAGCTAGGTCGTTCAACCAACGCAAGCACTGACTGCACCCCTGGGTGATCTCAATGACTTCAGCTGATTTTTCAGTGAAGCCACGCATAATCGGTGCTTGTTAGAAAAATTGGGGAACAACTGAATGGACGTGCGACAAGGCATTCGTCGTCAAAGTTTGACAGACATTGAAGGGCAGGCAGCTCGCGTGGCTGCGATGATGGGGATGATTCGCGAGGCGATGCTGCCGCCCACCAGCGCGAAAGCTGCACCAACGCTGAGCGCTTCTGCACTTGCCGAGCTCTGCGAAGTTGACAAAGGGAAGATCGCGTATCGACTGACTCGTAACGATCTGCCAGGCGCAAGCATGGTTGGAAACCGCCGCGAATGGACGATGGCAGACGCGCTACCCTGGATCCGGGATTTTCGACGCGACAAGTTGCGGCCAGCAGACGCGGCTGCGGTGACGATCACCGTATCTAATTTCAAAGGCGGGGTGGCCAAGACGACCACCGCAGTGACCTTGGCTCAAGGCTTAGCCATGCGCGGCCACCGAGTGTTGCTTCTAGACCTGGACCCTCAAGGTAGTGCCACGACCTTGTTTGGCGTACTGCCGGATGCTGAAGTTGATCCGGAAAGCACGGCCATGCTGCTATTCACGGGCGAGCAGGAGAATCTGTCCTACGCCATCCGCCCGACCTACTGGCCAGGAATCGACCTCGTGTGCGCAGCACCGCTGTTGTTTGGAGCCGAGTTTGCTCTCCCGGCTAGGCAGACAGCGGATGCAGGCTTTGAGTTCTGGAAAGTGCTTGATCGAGGCCTTGATCAGGCACGTGAGGACTACGACATCATCATCATCGATACCCCCCCTGCCCTTTCCTACGTGACGATTAATGCCCTGATGGCTGCGGACGGCGTGTTGATGCCGTTGCCGCCTTCAGCCTTGGACTTCGCTTCGAGCGCACAGTTTTGGGACCTCTTCTCTGACTTGTGCAACCAACTGGTCAGAGCTCGAGGTCAGGATAAGACGTTCGAATTCATCGATGTCCTGCTGTCTCGGGTGGAAACGTCTGACGCGGCCAGCTCCGTAGTCCGCGGATGGATTCAGGAAGGGTACGGAGACAAGGTGCTGCCGATCGAGATTCCGAAGACTGCGATCGCCGCAACGGCCAGTGCAGAATTCGGAACGGTTTATGACATCGCTCGCGGGTCTGTGAACGCGAAGACGTTTGCTCGAGCTCGTGACGCCTATGACCGTATGTGCGAGCTGATCGAGCAGCAAATCCAATCGGTCTGGGCGCAGCAGATCCAGGAGGCCTGACATGGGACTCAAGGACAAATCATCGAAGATCAACTTTGGCGCCCTCCCCGGTTTGGGCGCACCGGCGACAAGCACGTCGGCCGAGTTGAGACCCAAGACTGCGCCTGGTGCTCTCTTGGCTCATGTCAATGATCAGCGCTCTGCCCTTCTGCAAGAAAACGAGCGACTGCGACTCGAGGCTGAGCAGGTCGGCGCACTCCGCGCCGAAGTCGAAAGCCAGGCGGCTGAGCTGCGGCAATGGGAGGGCGCAGAAGCTACTCGGCGGCTGGATCCTGCAACTGTCCATCCAAGCCGCTGGGCAAACCGGGACTCCCGGTCGTTTGAGACGAAAGAGTTCCAGGAGCTCAAGGCCGAGATCGCCAGCGCGGGCGGAAACGTCCAGCCGATCAAGGTCCGACCAGTCAAGCCTACTGCAGCCGAGCCACAGGAGTTCGAGATCGTCTTTGGTCACAGAAGGCACCGGGCCTGCCTGGAACTCGGGCTGCCCGTGCTGGCTGTGATCGAAAGTCTTGGCGAGCAGGAGCTTTTCGTCGAGATGGACCGAGAGAATCGGGCGCGCAAGAACCTTAGCGCCTGGGAGCAGGGCATGGCCTACCGTCGCGCCTTGGATGCAGGGCTCTTCCCGTCGAATCGAAAAATGGCGGAGAAGCTTGGTATCGACCTTAGCCAGGTCGGAAAGGCGTTGGCCTTGGCCGGACTCCCGGAAGAGGCGGTAGCGGCGTTTGATAGCCCACTGGATCTGCAGTTCCGTTTCGCCAAGCCTCTGACTGAGGCGTCTGCAGCTGATCCGGAAGGGTTTAAAGCCAGGGCTATTGCGGCTGCGGCGTTGGGCCCAGGGAGGGATGCTAAGGTGGTTCTCGATGCCTTGCTGGGCCAGACCGAGGGGAGTAGAACCGTTCCACCCCCGATCATCCGGACCCGCGACGGACGGCGCTTGTTTGAGCTTCAGGCTGACAAAAAGGGCCGCGTAAGCCTGGCAGTCGAGCCAAAATTGATCCCAGCAGATCGCCTAGAAGATCTGGCTGACATGATCGAGAAGTTTCTGTCAGCGTCATCAATTCGCCGCAAATAGGGCGTTCTTAAGTTTCGGCCTGGCAGGGGTGGAACCGTTCCACCCCTTCTTTTTTGCCGGTACCACCTGGACTCACGCTGGCGGGATGGGGAACATTTTCGGATGTAAAAGAGACCAAGCGCGAGCATAGAGGGCGCTGCACGCAGCTCAATACCTCGTCATCTCGATGAGCCCGCCGCCCGTTCCATAGCCTCGTGCCGACGTCGATCTTGGGCCGTGTAATAGCCCGCCGTGGTCGCTCTGGACGCGTGCCCCATCTCCGCCATTAGCACGTCCTCTGGAACGCCAGCCTCAGCCGCCCGCGTCGCGAAGGTGTGCCTCAGCCAGTGCTGCGTGGCCCGCAGCGCCTGCTCGCGCTCCCGTTCTGGAAGATCCGCGTGCCGGATAGCGCGCCTCAAGAACGTCGACAAGGACTGATGCACCGCGCTGTAGGTCGGCGCCCGCCTGCCATCGTCATGGGCCGCCAGCAAAGGAACGTCGGGTTCACAGTCACCCATGGCGGGTAAGCCGCGCGCGGATAGGTATTGTTCCAGCACATCTAGGGCAGGGGAGGGCACCGACACCAGGCGGCGCTTGCGCCCCTTGCCGATCACGTCCAGTTGCCACCCAAAGTCCTGTTGCTTCAAGTCGCCTACTTTTGCATTCAGCAACTCAGTGGCGCGCAGACCTGTGAAGCGCGTGAACGTCACCACAAACCCATTCCTTGTCTCGCCGGGCCGCTCGGGGCAGGGCAGGGCGCTTATCAGCGCCTGGTAGGCAGCCGGCGTCAGTGCCCGGCTGGTTGGGGCCGGCGCCACCTCATTGCCATCAACCAAGCCGCGGTTCACCGCCGTCCAGGGATTGCTGTCTAGGTAGCGCTGGCTCACGAGCCAGTTGCACATCAGATGCACAACCTTCACGGCCAAGCGTCGGCTGGCCAAGCCCGGCTGACTCCGGAAGGGAGTCCAGCCGGCCGCCACATCCAACCGGGCCGCCTTTCGCCGTGACATCCAATGCGCAGGAACGCTGTTCAGGAACGACATGTAGGCCTGGCAGTCTTGCGGGTCAGCCGAAGACAGGGCTTTGCGCCGCTCGATCAGACAGAACATCAACCAGCGCTCGGCCTCGCGCCGGTAAGTCGCTTCGGTGATAGCGTTGTGGCCGGGTTCCCCAGGTTTTCCGACAGCGCTGGCCAGCCACGCCTCGACGGCCTCCAGATCGTTGCCTGCGGGCACCCTCGGGGGAGGGGAGAGCGGTTGCTGCCCTGCGCACCATCCAGCGCATGAGCAGAGTGCGGCAGCAGCATTGGCTCACCCGTATCAGGCCCTCTCACGAATCCTGGAGCGGTCTTGGCCCTTGGCAGCAGTGCCCGTAGGTGTGCCTCAATCCGTGCTGCCTTGGCGCAGCCGACCGATTGAATACCTCTCCACCAAGTTTTGCGATCCGCCATGCGCTGTACTAGGTCCTGCAACAACAGGCACCCGGCGCGCATGAGCCGCTCGGCAGTGGTCGGGTCAAACCAGGCATCGATGCGGTCCGAGGCCTGGGCTGGCTGCGCGGCCAGCTTGGACAGCTCGGCGAGCACCTCGAGCTGTCGCTCGCGCAGGCGACTGTTGCGGCGAGCTTTGCGTACCTCGCGAGGATCCTCGGCCGGAAAGCGCTGCTCGTACATCTCGATCAGCTCATCCTCACGCCAGTCGCCCAAACCTTCGGCCTCGGCCCAGTCGTAGAGGGCGGGGCGGGGCGCCGCACTGTCCACACCCTCATGCTCGGTGCTGGACCACGCGCCCAGATCGATGCCGATGAGTCGCCAGCGCGAGTCGCCGGCGCGTCGGGCCAGCGCCCGCAACTGGTCGACGAGCTGGCGGTGCAAGGTGACGAGCTCGTGGCCGTGGGCCATGCCCAGGTAGCGCCGCGCCGCATCCTCGCGGTCCAGACCTTCGGCCAGGCTGCGCAGATAGGCGAAGTGGTGGGGCCCCAGGCGCCGTTCGTAAGTCCTTGTCATGCCTCAGGAACAGGGTAGGGCGCTGCTACCAGGTGGTTTTGACAGCAGGATTATGCCTATCAATAACCGAAGTTATCTATAGGCTGAATTTGAAAAGTTTAACCGGTTAAACTTTTTGACCCGCGCGGCGGGGGACGGGAGGTCGGGAAACGCTGAGCGGAATTGCACCGTGCAATTCGTACGCTCGTGCAGCTGGCGTTGACCAAGCTTCGAGGTTGTTGGCGCCGACTGAAATTTGACCCACCCGTGAGGGCCCTGCCGACCCAAATTTGACCCAGGTGTTCAACCTACCCTGCCCGAGATATCCACAGCTGGGCGGGGGTGTGAGGAGTGATCACCATGGTCATGATTGGCAAGGTCTTGCGGATGCATCACCGCGAGAAGAAGTCGGTGCGGGAGATCGCCAAGGCGACGAGCCTGGCGAGGAACACGGTGCGCAAGTACCTGAGGCTGGGCAAGGCCGAGCAGCCGCAGTACCGCCGGCCGGCGGTGCCGACGAAGCTGGCCCCTTACGTCGAACAGTTGGAGCAAGCGCTGCGCGCCGATGCCCGGCGGCCCAAGAAGGAGCGCCGCAGCGCCAAGGCACTGTTGGAGCAGCTGAAGGCCGCGGGCTACGACGGCGGCTACAGCCGGCTGACCGACTACATCCGCGCCTGGCGCGCTGCCCAGGGCGGCGCGGCCGTGGGCGATGCCTACGTGCCGCTGAGCTTCGAGCTGGGCGAGGCCTTCCAGTTCGACTGGAGCGAGGAGCCGCTGGTCATCGGCGGCGTGTACCAGCGGTTGCAGGTGGCGCACATGAAGCTGTGCGCCAGCCGGGCCTTCTGGCTGGTGGCCTACCCCAGCCAGGGCCACGAGATGCTGTTCGACGCCCACACACGCGGCTTTGCGGCCCTGGGCGGCGTGGCGCGCCGGGGCATCTACGACAACATGAAGACCGCTGTGGACCGCGTCGGCCGGGGCAAGCACCGCGACGTCAACAGCCGCTTTGCCGCGCTGTGCGCGCACTACCTCTTCGACCCCGATTTCTGCAACGTCGCCAGCGGCTGGGAGAAGGGCGTGGTCGAGAAGAATGTGCAGGACAGCCGGCGCCGCATCTGGCTGGCGGCGCGCGAGCAGCGCTTCGGCAGCCTGGAGGAGCTCAATGCCTGGCTGGGTGAGCGATGCAAGGCCCTGTGGGCCGAGTTGCGCCACCCCGAGCACAAAGCCTTCAGCGTGGGGGAGATGCTGGAGCTGGAGCGCAGCCACCTGATGCCCAAGCCCGTGGACTTCGACGGCTATGTGCAGGACGTGGCGCGCGTGAGCAGCACCTGCCTGGTCACCGTGGCCCGCAACCGCTACTCGGCGCCCTGCGAGTTGGCGCGGCAGACGGTCAGCACGCGGCTGTACCCGCAGCGCGTGGTGATCGTGGCCGACGAGCGCGTGGTGGCCGAGCATGTGCGGCTCAGCGGCAAGGGCCGCACGGCCTACGACTGGCAGCATTACGTGCCGCTGGTGCAGAGGAAGCCCGGGGCGCTGCGCAACGGCGCGCCCTTCGTGGACCTGCCAGAACCCCTGGCCAGGCTGCGCCATGCGCTGCTGCGTCATGCCGGTGGCGACCGGTTGATGGCACAGGTTCTGGCGCTGAGCAGCACGGCCGGACTGGACGAGGTGCTGGTGGCGGCTGAGCTGGCGCTGGAGCGGGCGGGTCCTGGCGGGCGACTCAGCCCCGAGCATGTGGTCAACGTTCTGGCGCGGCTCACGGCGCCCGAGCGACCGCCCAACGTCGCCACATCGCTGAGTACATCGACACCTCCGCAGGCCGACCCGGGCCGCTACGACCGCCTGCGCCGTCTGGCCGAGCAGGAGGCCGACCATGGTTGACGTCATTGCAGAGCTGAAGGCCCTGCGCCTGCACGGCATGGCCGCCACCTGGGCCGAGCTCAGCGAGCAGGCCAATGCCGAAGTCGAGCGCTCGGTGCAACACCAGATGAGCAGTGCCAAGTTCCCGGTGCACCGCGACTTGGCCCGCTTCGACTTCGAGGTCTCGCCGGTGGACCGCAAGCTGGTCACGCAACTGGCCACATGCGAGTTCACGGCCGCGGCGCACAACGTCGTGCTGGTGGGCGGCCCCGGCACGGGCAAGACCCACCTGGCCACGGCCATCGGCGTGGCGGGCATCGGCACGCACGGCAAGCGGGTGCGGTTCTACAGCACCGTGGACCTGGTCAACGCGCTGGAGCGAGAGAAGAGCGAGGGTAAGGCCGGCCGCATTGCGACCAGTCTGCTGCGCTTGGACTTGGTGATCCTCGACGAGCTGGGCTACCTGCCGTTCAGCCAGGCCGGTGGGGCCTTGCTGTTCCATCTGATGTCCAAGCTATACGAACACACCAGCGTCGTCATCACGACCAACCTGGACTTCGCGGAGTGGAGCACCGTGTTCGGCGACGCCAAGATGACCACGGCGCTGCTGGACCGGCTCACGCACCACTGCCACATCGTGGAGACCGGCAACGAGAGCTACCGCGTCACGCAGGCCACGGCAGCCACGCGCAAGCGCATCAAGGCGAGAGAGCAGGAGCGCCGCAACAAGGGCGACGAGGCCGGCTGAACAAGCACCGAGCTACAGTTGTCCACAGCCGGCATCAGCCGATGCCGGCCCCAAGCCCTGGGTCAAAGTTCAATCGGCAGGGTGGGTCAAATTTAGGTCGGCGCCAACAACCGCACCTTGCGCGCTCAAGGCAACAAGTTCGCCGAGCAGCGTTTTGTACATTGCGGCCCAATTGACGGTAGCGGGGACATCGGCGGCAGCCTGACGCCACAGATCGGCGATCCGGCGCTGCACCATAAGGATCAACTGGTCTGTGGTGGTGAACAGGCAATACCGAAGAAAGCATGCGACCTCCACGGTGCGCGCTGGCTCTTTGATCTTGGCTCCGGCTGAGGGCGGCCTGGAGACAAGTCGGCGCGCGTAGCGGCGCAAGATGAGATCGGGGATGTCTGCCAGGTGCTTATGAACGTCCAGCGTGTAAAGCAGGTCGATGCGCTCCAGTACCTCGCTGATTTGGCGGGTTGAGTGTTTCGCCGGTGCAGCCCATAGCCAACTCTGCTGGGTTTGTCCATCTGGGCGCAGCTCTGAAACTGAGGCTCGCCAGCGATCAAGTGTTGCTGGATCAACGCTGGCGGCGATGGCGGTGCCTGTTTCAACTTCAAGCTGGGCAAGTGCCGCCGCAATCAGTGTCCGAATTGCCCGCTCGTGCACGATCACCAGCTTGTTCTTGTACAGCCATTGACGCGCCCGCACGAGTAGCTGATCGCGGTCGGCGCAGCGCGCCACTTCGTCGCGCAGTTCACGTACCAGTGAGCGGCGCTGGTGCTCGCTCATCCACTGGAATCCAAGGACCGTGCAGGCTACTTGTTGGTGATCGAATAGCGTGCGCCCGCGTTCATACATGGCTCTCAGCGAGGCGACTTCTGGTGCTGCAATGCCAAGCTCGTTGCCAAGGTGGCGCCACAAGGCTACTGGAATTACCCGAAAGGCACCGAGCAAACGCCCACTCATGCGCAGGAAACCAATATGGAGCGCCAGACCAAGCTTGTGGGAATCACCTCGGCGTGCATTGATTGCGTCGCGCTCGGCACCATCGAAGGTGAAAAATGCCTTCATCTCGAAGTCGCTGATATCGCGGGGGAGCCCACGCATCCCCAAAAACGTTGTGTGCCAACCCTGCATCGTGAACCTCAAAAGTGGGAGGCCACCATACCCGTTTACAAAGCGAACAGGAAAGTCAATGAAATCAACGGTCTACCCAGACCACCCCCGCGCCAGTGCTAGCTTTGCGTACCGTCACTTATTGCACTGAAAACGAGGAGACCCCAATGAGAAAGCGGACAGAGTAGAATAACGGACAGAAAGCGGACACATCGGAGGCGTTATGTCGGAATCGAAGTGGATCGAGCATTACCGGGCCGGAGCGTGGACGGTCGGCGAAGTGATCGAGGCGGGCGCGGCGTGGATCGTGGCGATGGACCCGGACCATTACCGGCTGCGCTTCTTTCCGCACCGGGACGCGGCGAGGTTCACCGTTGGCATTGATGCCGAGTGGAGCGACGAGAAGCCCGGCGGACTGGCGAACTACACGCCGAGCTATGAGGGCGGCAACGACGCTTGCCAGCCCGGCGAGGTGGCGATTTCCGATTTGCTCGCCCGATCCCCATCGTGGAAGTCGCTGCGGAGGCCGACGCCATGGTGACGGTGTTCGGCATTCTGAATCTCACCGAGGACTCCTTCTTCGATGAGAGCCGGCGGCTAGACCCCGCCGGCGCTGTCACCGCGGCGATCGAAATGCTGCGAGTCGGATCAGACGTCGTGGATGTCGGACCGGCCGCCAGCCATCCGGACGCGAGGCCTGTATCGCCGGCCGATGAGATCAGACGTATTGCGCCGCTCTTAGACGCCCTGTCCGATCAGATGCACCGTGTTTCAATCGACAGCTTCCAACCGGAAACCCAGCGCTATGCGCTCAAGCGCGGCGTGGGCTACCTGAACGATATCCAAGGATTTCCTGACCCTGCGCTCTATCCCGATATTGCTGAGGCGGACTGCAGGCTGGTGGTTATGCACTCAGCGCAGCGGGATGGCATCGCCACCCGCACCGGTCACCTTCGACCCGAAGACGCGCTCGACGAGATTGTGCGGTTCTTCGAGGCGCGGGTTTCCGCCTTGCGACGGAGCGGGGTCGCTGCCGACCGGCTCATCCTCGATCCGGGGATGGGATTTTTCTTGAGCCCCGCACCGGAAACATCGCTGCACGTGCTGTCGAACCTTCAAAAGCTGAAGTCGGCGTTGGGGCTTCCGCTATTGGTCTCGGTGTCGCGGAAATCCTTCTTGGGCGCCACCGTTGGCCTTCCTGTAAAGGATCTGGGTCCAGCGAGCCTTGCGGCGGAACTTCACGCGATCGGCAATGGCGCTGACTACGTCCGCACCCACGCGCCTGGAGATCTGCGAAGCGCAATCACCTTCTCGGAAACCCTCGCGAAATTTCGCAGTCGCGACGCCAGAGACCGAGGGTTAGATCATGCCTAGCATTCACCTTCCGGCCGCCCGCTAGCGGACCCTGGTCAGGTTCCGCGAAGGTGGGCGCAGACATGCTGGGCTCGTCAGGATCAAACTGCACTATGAGGCGGCGGTTCATACCGCGCCAGGGGAGCGAATGGACAGCGAGGAGCCTCCGAACGTTCGGGTCGCCTGCTCGGGTGATATCGACGAGGTTGTGCGGCTGATGCACGACGCTGCGGCGTGGCTTTGATCCGAGCTGGCGCCTGGATGAAACCTACGTCAAGGTGCGGGGCAAGTGGACCTACCTGTACCGGGCAGTCGACAAGCGGGGCGACACGATCGATTTCTACCTGTCGCCGACCCGCAGCGCCAAGGCAGCGAAGCGGTTCCTGGGCAAGGCCCTGCGAGGCCTGAAGCACTGGGAAAAGCCTGCCACGCTCAATACCGACAAAGCGCCGAGCTATGGTGCAGCGATCACCGAATTGAAGCGCGAAGGAAAGCTGGACCGGGAGACGGCCCACCGGCAGGTGAAGGGGTCTCCTCGTTTTCAGTGCAATAAGTGACGGTACGAAAAGCTAGCACTGGCGCGGAGGTGGTGTTGGTAGATCGTTGATTTCATTGACTTTCCTGTTCACTTTCAAATCTGCGATTCGTGGCGTCAAACCGTGGTCGGTTTCATCCATTGGTGCCAGTTATCGATGCATTTGGCCGCGAAGGCAGGATTTGGTCAGCATAGCGGTCAACCGGGAAGCGAAACACACCCCGCAAGTTGATGCTCTCCAGCCTGGTGGGCGCAATCTTCCCGATCAGTTCCGGTGGAATGACCTGGCGGCGGTTCGACCAGCGATCCAGGACCGCCTGCATCTGTGAGGTATTCCACGCCATCACGATGTTGGCCATCAGGCTCAACGCATCGGCCACAGCCTGCATTTCATCGACACGTTTGGCCTGCGCCGGGCTGATCCGGCCGGTATAAATGGCGCGCTTGAGGGCGTTAACAGGGGTTCTAAGCCAGAACCGCCGAAATTTCCGTCATCCCAGCTCCAGCCCCGCCACGAGCGCATCCAGGTCGATCATCTTGCCGTCGCTCTGGAAGGTGTAATGCCCGTTCAGCAGGATGTGCCGCCAGGCCGCCGGCGATATCTGGGTCAGGAGAGCGTGCGCCTTGGCGTTGCCGCTCGCCTCGTACTTCATCAGCAGCCGCGAGAGGATGGCCGAGTTGTAGAAGATGACCGCGTTGGCGATCAGCCTGGCGCACTGGTTGCTGATCTCAATTTCGATGTCGGTGCGCCCGGTCAATTCCTTCTTGCCGCCGACCTGGGCGATGGTTGAGCGTAGCTGGTGATAGGACTCGATGCGGTTCTGTGAGCGGTGAACGTTGCGCTCCAGTTGCGGATCGCGCAGGTAGCGCAGCGTGTAGATGCTGCGGATGAGCTTGTCGAACTCGAACACCGCGCGCCGCGTGGGGTTCGGCGCGGTGTAGGTGCATAGCTTGCGGATCAGCGTGCCCTGCGTCATCTCCTTCAGTCCGAGCGTGGCGACAATCTGGTCGAGGTTCGGCTTCTCGCTGACTATGAGATCGCGGTCGATTCTCCCGGCCGGCCGGATCAGGCACTGATCGTACAGCGCCGGATCGTCGGCACTGTAGAGTTCCTTCAACTGATCGCCAAGGTCGGTGAAGCGCGGCTCGAAACGCAGGCCGAACCAGTGCAGGATAGCGAAGTTGGCCTTGTTGACGCTGTGCATGTCGCCGGTGATCGCGGTCGGCACGATGTCCGACGTGTTGCGATACCAGATGTCGAACACGTGATGGGCCTCGTAATCGTGCGCGCCGATCAGGTAGCCGTTGAGCGGCACGTGGTTGCACAGCAGCGTGTAGGCGACCACGCCCTTGCCGCGCCCAAAGTATTTGCGCGAGTGGCGCGCTTTCACGGTCGGCCGCTCGACGCCGAATTTCTGACCATCGACGGCACCGTACAGTGCATCGAGGTCGAACGAGTAGTACGGGAAGATCGGCAGCGCGGCGATGGCGTTGCTGATGCAGTCGTTGGCCGCGTGCAGCGTTGCGTGGCGCAGGTACTGTTGGTAGGCGCTCTCCAGCACGTGGTACGGGATGTCGCTGGTGCGTGCCATGACCTGGTTGCCGTGGTTCATCGCCTGCGCGATGATGACCGCCATCAGGCTGTCGGCGTCGGCGACCTTCTTCGCATAGCGCGGCTGCAAAGGCGTCAGCGCCGACAGGAACTGGCACTGGCCGTTGACGAAGCGGAACACGTCGGCCACGTCGCAGAACGGCAGTTGCTCGTAGAACGCCTTCTCGCGCGCCTTCTGGTTCTCGCCCTTGGGCTTGCGCCATGTCAGCTTCTGCGTGTCCTTGTCGTATTCTAGGTGCGTCAGCTTGCCCTGCTTCAGCTCGCGGTTGAAGGCCAGCCACTGAGCGCGCAGCTCGGTCGCGAGCGCATCGAGCTGGGCATCGAGTGGCTGCCGCAGGAACGGGATGTCGATCTGCGCCAGCACGGCGGCCTTCTCATCCAGCGAAACCAGCTCGTCGGAAAAATGCCGGTGCTGCAAGCTGTCGTCGAGGTAGAGTTCACCCGACTGGAAGCGCTTCCTGACCTGGCGGTACAGCCAGAACTCGTAGCGGTCGGCATGCAGGTCCGTCGGCTTGCCATCGGCATCGAAGGTCAGCAGGTACGGTCGCAAGCGTTTCGGCAGCGTGGCCGCTGGACATTCGGCGAGCGGCCGTTGCGATAGGCGCTGCTGTTTGGCGAACACGTCCTTGGCCCAGGCCAGCGCCACGAGCCACGGGCTGCCCGGATCAGTGCCAGCGAGGTCGAGCGCGACATACAGCGGCCGAAGATGGCGGCGGATGCGCTCAGCCAGGCCGTCCACCGCCTGCCAGTGCAAAGCCAGCTTGCTCACCGGCTTCACGCTCATGCGCTGCGCGGTGGTTTGCAGCGTATCGCGGGGCATGATTTTGTAGGCGCGCTGGCGCACATCGCCGAACGGCGTGGGATCGGGCACGCTGTCGTCGATGTAAAGCGACAGCAGGCGGCCGACCTGCGGTGTGTCTTGCTGACGGCGCACCTGCTCGGCGACAAAGGATTGCTTTGCGCCCGCACTGCTTTCGTCCTCCAACTGCTTCATGTGGTAGGCCATCGCATCGACCAGGTTGTCGGAAAGCTGCCGGTAGCGCACCCAGGCATAGCAAAGCAGGTAGAGGTAGGTCTGATCGGCCTTCAGGTTGCGTAGATCGTGGACGGTGTAGAAGTTCGCCAGGCTGGCGTAGTACAGCAGATTCTGCTGCGAGACGCCGAGCTTGGGCAGCAGCGCCTTGGCGATCCGGTGCAGCGGCTCCAGCGTGGCGCGCTTTTCGCGTTCGCGGGCCATCTGACGCCAGCCAAAGTCCTTGGCGTCCTGCTTGAGCGCCGCCAATTGCGACAGGGTGTCGTCACGCACTAGAAGCCGACCCAGCGCGGCCTTGGCCGATTCGTCCAACACTTCCGACAGCAGGCCAGCCAGCCGCCGACGCTCGGCGGACAGGGCTTCGCTCACCAGCTCTTGCAGGGTGGTATAGCCGGGCCGGATGATCTTGTGCTCGTTTAGCCAGACGATCAGCTCGGCGGCGATGAACCCCGGCATCACGTCGCGCCGCACGGTCTGCGCGGCCTGCTGCGCGAGCTGCGCCAGGAACTCGGCCGCCCACGGCCGGTAGCCGAACAGATCGGCAATCCACTCGCGCTGGGTGTAGTGCTCGTGCTTGGAGATTGGCTTGTGCTCGAAGGACTCGCCGTGGAAGTAGCGGCTCAGCACGAAGGCGCAATCGTGCTCGACCTCACTCCAGTCGAAGCGGAAGAAGGCATGCTTGGCCTTGAAGTAACCGATCTGCAAGATGCAATAGACCTGGGCATGGAGACCAGGCCGGCTGCTGGCGAGCGCCAGTTCGGTTTCAGTCAACGCCAAGTATTCCAGCCGCTGGGCGTCGTCGAAGTCCGGCAGGCCGTACAGGGCTTCCTGCTCGGCGTCCGACAGGACGGTCAATCGTTCGCTCTTGGTCGTCATCGCGATGACGCTCCACGAGAGCCCGTCCAACCAACCCGTGCCAGGGTCTCGATCAGCGTGGTTCGCTTGACGCCGAAGTTGCGGCACACCGCCGCCTTGGACATGCCGCCATCGAGCGCAGCGACGATGGCCTCCAGCTTCTCGCCGGTGATCGCCTGCGGCCGGCCGCCGATCCGGCCGCGTTTGCGGGCGGCAGCCAGACCGGCGACGACACGTTCCTGGATCAAGGCGCGTTCGTACTGCGCGAGCGCGCCGAACACCTGGAACAGAAACTCGCCCGAGGGCGTCGTGGTATCCAGGTTCTCCGTCAGCGAGCGGAACGCCACCTGCTTTTTCTTGAGCGAGGTCACGATGGCGAGCAAGTGCGACAACGAACGGCCGAGCCGGTCGAGCTTCCACACGACCAACACGTCGCCAGGGCGAACGAATTCGAGCGCCCGCGCCAGGCCCGCGCGGTCGTCCTTCGCGCCGGAAGCATGATCCTCGAACAGATGCCGCGCATCGACGCCGACGGCGAGCAGCGCATCGCGCTGCAAGTTCGTGCTCTGGCGGTCGGAGTCCGACGACACGCGCATGTAACCTACCAACATAAGCGGAAAACCATTAAGACGAGGTTTCCGTATGGTAGCGTCTGGCGACAGAGTTTTCCGCACAATTTTGCGGCCACTCGGAGGTTGGTGCAGAGGGGGTCGTCTCAGAATTCGGAAAATAAAGCACGCTAGCGGTTGATCTGTCAGGTTGAAGCCTGAGAGGCCGAGCGCAGATCGTCAGAAAAGGCGAAAAACGATCCTAATCTGACGCAACATAGGTGGGGTGCCTGACGCCCGGTTGAGGCGTACTTCAACTGGACACCATTCCAGAAAGACCAAGCATGGCATGGCCTGCCGCTGTCTTACCGTGCTTTATTTCCCGTTTTCTCTATCGACCCCTATCTCATCTGCGCAAGGCAGAACGTGAAGACGGCCGCCCTGGACCTCGCCCGCGAGCGCCAGGCGCACGAGGCCGGCGCGCGGACCCGCGCCACGGCCCACGAGCGGACGCCGCAGCAGGAGCGCCAGAAGGCCGCCAGAGAGGCCGAGCGCGGCCGTGAGGCTTGGACGCTAGGTGTGATGTCCAGGGACGTTGTTCTGGCCCCCGCCCGTAATGACACCGTGCCGATTCAAGAAGTATCTGTCCAGACCGCTCGCCATTGAAGGCATGTTAGAGTTTGGGGCATGTCGAGTCCCGAATCAGACAGGTCAGGGGTTGCCGGTCACACCGCCAGCCCCTTGAACCACTAGTTACGACGCCCACGATCTGTGTGGGCGTATGTCTGGCGTACCCGGGGCGCTGGCCGTGGTGACAAGAAGAACCATTTCTTGATCTCACACCTCGGAGTACTCGATGCCTTTTGCCCTCTACATGCTTGCCCTGGCGGTCTTCGTCATGGGCACTTCAGAATTCATGCTCGCGGGATTGCTCCCCGCGATCGCGACCGAACTTGACGTCTCGGTCGGCACTGCGGGACTGCTGACCTCCGCATTCGCAGTCGGTATGGTCGTCGGCGCGCCAGTGATGGCGGCATTCGCTCGCCGTTGGCCACCGCGGCTCACATTGATCGTTTGCCTTCTCGTGTTCGCGGGAAGCCACGTCATCGGAGCGATGACACCAGTGTTCTCTCTCCTGCTCATCACCCGGGTGCTCAGCGCTCTCGCAAACGCAGGATTCCTCGCCGTAGCACTGAGCACGGCCACTACCCTCGTGCCAGCGAACCAGAAGGGGCGTGCACTGTCGATCCTGCTCTCCGGCACGACGATCGCAACCGTCGTGGGCGTCCCCGCCGGGGCACTGCTCGGCACAGCGCTGGGCTGGCGAACGACGTTCTGGGCGATCGCCATCCTCTGTATTCCCGCGGCCGTTGGAGTCATTCGTGGCGTCACGAACAATGTTGGTCGGAGCGAGACTAGCGCGACCTCACCAAGGCTCCGTGTCGAGCTCAGCCAGTTGGCGACGCCGCGGCTCATCCTGGCCATGGTACTCGGAGCGCTGATCAACGGAGGGACCTTTGCGGCATTCACCTTCCTGGCACCCATCGTGACCGAGACCGCGGGCTTGGCCGAAGCGTGGGTGTCCGTCGCGCTGGTGATGTTCGGCATCGGATCGTTCCTTGGCGTCACGATCGCAGGACGACTATCAGATCAACGACCTGGCCTCGTGCTCGCAGTCGGCGGACCGCTATTGCTGACAGGCTGGATCGTGTTGGCAGTGGTCGCATCTCATCCCGTCGCGCTTATCGTCCTCGTCCTCGTTCAGGGATTCCTGTCGTTCGGCGTCGGCAGTACTCTGATCACGCGTGTGCTGTATGCAGCATCGGGTGCGCCAACGATGGGCGGTTCGTACGCAACCGCAGCATTGAATATCGGAGCTGCAGCGGGGCCCGTGCTTGGTGCGCTCGGGCTCGCGACCGGGCTGGGGCTGCTCGCGCCGGTTTGGGTCGCTTCGGTGCTGACAGCGATCGCTCTCGTCATCATGCTTCTCACCAGACGCGCGCTTACGAAGACCGCGGCGGAGGCCAATTGATGACCCATCCGAACGCTCTTCTCACTCCTCGTGCCCGTCTCCGGTTAGCCCGGCTGATTGTCGAAGACGGCTATCCGGCCACGATCGCCGCAAAGATGTTCATGGTCTCCCCGATCACTGCCCGGAAATGGGCAGGCCGCTACCGGGAAGAGGGTGAGTTTGGGATGCAGGATCGCTCCAGCAAGCCGCACCGGATCCCAGGCAGGACGCCCGAGCATGTCAAGAAGAAGATCATCAACCTGCGCTGGCGGCTTCGACTGGGGCCAGCCCAGATCGCTGCGCGACTTGGTCTCTCGACGTCGACTGTTCACGCGGTCCTCGTCCGTTGCCGCGTGAACCGCCTCTCGCATATCGATCGTGTCACTGGCGAGCCATTGCGGCGATATGAGCATCCTCATCCGGGATCGTTGATTCATGTCGATGTCACGAAGTTCGGCAACATCCCCGACGGCGGTGGACATCGTTACGTAGGTCGGCAGCAAGGCGCACGGAACAAGCTCGCGACTCCGGGATTACCACGAGGAAAAGATCACAAGCCGCGCACCGGGACGGCGTTCGTTCACACAGTCATCGACGACCACTCCCGCGTCGCATACGCAGAAATCTGGTCGGATGAGCAGGCGAGCACAGCGGTGGGAGTTCTCGAACGCGCCGTGGCCTGGTTCGCCGAACGAGGCGTGACCGTCGAGCGAGTCCTATCCGACAACGGGTCGGCATACAGATCCCACGCATGGAGGGACTTCTGCGCTCGGCTCGGCATCCGACACAAGCGGACACGCCCCTACCGGCCGCAGACGAACGGGAAGATCGAGCGATTCCACCGCACGCTCGGGGACGGCTGGGCCTATGCCAGGTTTTACGGTTCAGAGGCCGAACGACGCCTGGCGCTGCCCGGCTGGCTCCACTTCTACAACCACCACCGACACCACTCTGCGATTGGCGGCGTACCCTTCGACCGACTCAACAACGTCCCTGGACATCACAGCTAGGGCAGGGCATGAAAAAGCCCGTAGCGGGCTGCTACGGGCGTCTGACGCGGTGGAAAGGGGGAGGGGATGTTGTCTACATGGCTCTGCTGTAGTGAGTGGGTTGCGCTCCGGCAGCGGTCCTGATCAATCGTCACCCTTTCTCGGTCCTTCAACGTTCCTGACAACGAGCCTCCTTTTCGCCAATCCATCGACAATCACCGCGAGTCCCTGCTCGAACGCTGCGTCCGGACCGGCTTCGTCGAAGGCGTCTATCGCGGCCCGCAACAGCGGCGAGAGCGGAGCCTGTTCAACGGTGCCGCCGCGCTCGCCGGCATCGCTGTCGCCGGCCTGCTCCTCAAGCACGGCCCCAACAGTGAAGTAGCTGATTGTCATCAGCGCATTGACGGCGTCCCCGGCCGAAAAACCCGCCTCGCAGAGGAAGCGAAGCTGCGCGTCGGCCGTTTCCATCTGCGGTGCGCCCGGTCGCGTGCCGGCATGGATGCGCGCGCCATCGCGGTAGGCGAGCAGCGCCTGCCTGAAGCTGCGGGCATTCCCGATCAGAAATGAGCGCCAGTCGTCGTCGGCTCTCGGCACCGAATGCGTATGATTCTCCGCCAGCATGGCTTCGGCCAGTGCGTCGAGCAGCGCCCGCTTGTTCCTGAAGTGCCAGTAAAGCGCCGGCTGCTGAACCCCCAACCGTTCCGCCAGTTTGCGTGTCGTCAGACCGTCTACGCCGACCTCGTTCAACAGGTCCAGGGCGGCACGGATCACTGTATTCGGCTGCAACTTTGTCATGCTTGACACTTTATCGCTGATAAACATAATATATCCACCAACTTATCAGTGATAAAGAATCCGCGCGTTCAATCGGACCAGCGGAGGCTGGTCCGGAGGCCAGACGTGAAACCCAACAGACCCCTGATCGTAATTCTGAGCACTGTCGCGCTCGACGCTGTCGGCATCGGCCTGATTATGCCGGTGCTGCCGGGCCTCCTGCGCGATCTGGTTCACTCGAACGACGTCACCGCCCACTATGGCATTCTGCTGGCGCTGTATGCGTTGGTGCAATTTGCCTGCGCACCTGTGCTGGGCGCGCTGTCGGATCGTTTCGGGCGGCGGCCAATCTTGCTCGTCTCGCTGGCCGGCGCCACTGTCGACTACGCCATCATGGCGACAGTGCCTTTCCTTTGGGTTCTCTATATCGGGCGGATCGTGGCCGGCATCACCGGGGCGACTGGGGCGGTAGCCGGCGCTTATATTGCCGATATCACTGATGGCGATGAGCGCGCGCGGCACTTCGGCTTCATGAGCGCCTGTTTCGGGTTCGGGATGGTCGCGGGACCTGTGCTCGGTGGGCTGATGGGCGGTTTCTCCCCCCACGCTCCGTTCTTCGCCGCGGCAGCCTTGAACGGCCTCAATTTCCTGACGGGCTGTTTCCTTTTGCCGGAGTCGCACAAAGGCGAACGCCGGCCGTTACGCCGGGAGGCTCTCAACCCGCTCGCTTCGTTCCGGTGGGCCCGGGGCATGACCGTCGTCGCCGCCCTGATGGCGGTCTTCTTCATCATGCAACTTGTCGGACAGGTGCCGGCCGCGCTTTGGGTCATTTTCGGCGAGGATCGCTTTCACTGGGACGCGACCACGATCGGCATTTCGCTTGCCGCATTTGGCATTCTGCATTCACTCGCCCAGGCAATGATCACCGCCCCTGTAGCCGCCCGGCTCGGCGAAAGGCGGGCACTCATGCTCGGAATGATTGCCGACGGCACAGGCTACATCCTGCTTGCCTTCGCGACACGGGGATGGATGGCGTTCCCGATCATGGTCCTGCTTGCTTCGGGTGGCATCGGAATGCCGGCGCTGCAAGCAATGTTGTCCAGGCAGGTGGATGAGGAACGTCAGGGGCAGCTGCAAGGCTCACTGGCGGCGCTCACCAGCCTGACCTCGATCGTCGGACCCCTCCTCTTCACGGCGATCTATGCGGCTTCTATAACAACGTGGAACGGGTGGGCATGGATTGCAGGCGCTGCCCTCTACTTGCTCTGCCTGCCGGCGCTGCGTCGCGGGCTTTGGAGCGGCGCAGGGCAACGAGCCGATCGCTGATCGTGGAAACGATAGGCCTATGCCATGCGGGTCAAGGCGACTTCCGGCAAGCTATACGCGCCCTAGGAGTGCGGTTGGAACGTTGGCCCAGCCAGATACTCCCGATCACGAGCAGGACGCCGATGATTTGAAGCGCACTCAGCGTCTGATCCAAGAACAACCATCCTAGCAACACGGCGGTCCCCGGGCTGAGAAAGCCCAGTAAGGAAACAACTGTAGGTTCGAGTCGCGAGATCCCCCGGAACCAAAGGAAGTAGGTTAAACCCGCTCCGATCAGGCCGAGCCACGCCAGGCCGAGAACATTGGTTCCTGTAGGCATCGGGATTGGCGGATCAAACACTAAAGCTACTGGAACGAGCAGAAGTCCTCCGGCCGCCAGTTGCCAGGCGGTAAAGGTGAGCAGAGGCACGGGAGGTTGCCACTTGCGGGTCAGCACGGTTCCGAACGCCATGGAAACCGCCCCCGCCAGGCCCGCTGCGACGCCGACAGGATCTAGCGCTGCGTTTGGTGTCAACACCAACAGCGCCACGCCCGCAGTTCCGCAAATAGCCCCCAGGACCGCCATCAATCGTATCGGGCTACCTAGCAGAGCGGCAGAGATGAACACGACCATCAGCGGCTGCACAGCGCCTACCGTCGCCGCGACCC
Organism: Shinella sp. XGS7; assembly: GCF_020535565.1. Lineage (NCBI taxonomy): Bacteria > Pseudomonadati > Pseudomonadota > Alphaproteobacteria > Hyphomicrobiales > Rhizobiaceae > Shinella > Shinella sp. XGS7. The sequence continues at coordinate 44,408 of NZ_CP084759.1, forward strand.
CGCCCGGCAGGCGGTAGACCGAAAGGGGTCGATAGAGAAAACGGGAAATAAAGCACGGTAAGACAGCGGCAGGCCATGCCATGCTTGGTCTTTCTGGAATGGTGTCCAGTTGAAGTACGCCTCAACCGGGCGTCAGGCACCCCACCTATGTTGCGTCAGATTAGGATCGTTTTTCGCCTTTTCTGACGATCTGCGCTCGGCCTCTCAGGCTTCAACCTGACAGATCAACCGCTAGCGTGCTTTATTTTCCGAATTCTGAGACGACCCCCAGAGGACCGTTGAAGGCCTGTCGAAAAACAAATGTTTTCCGACAGGCCTTGGCCTAGCGCACGCCCGCCTTGCAGCGTTCTGTGAATAGCGCTTAGTAATGACGGCGTATATACTTTGTTAGTATCAAGTGGCAGGAGGCCCCGATCATGTCAAAACAAGCCGTTTTCACGATGAAGCTGGAGCCTGAGTTGCGCGCCGAGTTTATGGCCGAAGCCGAGGCGGCCCATCGCCCGGCGTCGCAAGTGCTGCGCGAGCTGATGCGCGAGTTCGTTCAGCGCCAGCGCGAGTCGCGCGAGTACGACGAGTTCCTGCGCCGCAAGGTCGAAGCCGGCCGGGCTTCGATGCGCGCTGGATTGGGGCGGTCGAACGATGAAGTTGAGGCCGAATTCGCCGCACGGCGTGCCAGTGTGGCGAGCCAGGCGTGAGGGTTGTTTGGACGCCCGAAGCGCAGCAAGACCGTGCCGATGTGTGGGACTACATCGCAGCCGACAATCCGCGCGCGGCGGCCCGGATGGATGAGATTTTCAGCGACGCGGCCGCCCGCTTGATCCAGCACCCCATGCTGGGCAAGCCGGGAAAGATTCCCGGGACCCGCGAGTTGATCCCGCACGAAAGCTATCGCCTGGTGTATCAGATCGACGGCGAAACGGTGTGGATACTGACGCTGGTTCATACTGCCCGCCTGTGGCCGCCTGTGCGCGATTAAGATATGATCATGGCAACAATGAAACGGCGCGTTGACAGACTGCTTTCGAGCCAGACCGCGGTCGGCGGCAGGCGGCCAGGAGCGGTTGCTGGAACGAGTCCTTATCCCCGCTCCGACTTCATCGTATGCCTATAGAGGTGAGCCTACCTACCTCTGCAAGCGTTGCATCTTTTATTTGGCTGCTTGCCGTGCTGTCAGCGAGGTAAGCAGTCACAAGGACCGGTGCGCCTTGCGGTGGTAGCAATATTCCTATGTCGTTCGCATCTGTCTTGTTGGTCCCGGTCTTGTCGCCAACGGTCCAATCAGCAGGGGTTCCGGCCTTGAGGCGCTTTCCCCCGGTCGTGTTTTCGAGCAGCCACTGGCGGAGCAAATTCCGCGATAAGGGTGAGAGTGCATCGCCCAAGAGGAGCTTGTTCATGGTCATGGCCATGGCTCGCGGTGAGGTCGTATCCAAGCTTCCTCCTTCGACTCGGGTGTTGAGGTCGGGTTCGTTCCGATCGAGCCTCGTGATCTTGTCACCGAGTTGGCGGGCATACTGGGTGAGAGCTTGAGGGCCACCGTAGCTGGCTAGTATGAGATTGCCCGCTGTGTTGTCGCTGGTGGTTATCGTCGCGTGACAGAGTTGGGCCAAAGTCAACCCCTCGCCATCCGCATATGCCTCTGTCACTGGCGACCAAGGCACCAAGTCCTGCTTGCGGTAACGAATACGCCGAGTGAGCGACTCTTCACCACGATCCGCGCGCGCCAGCACCAAGGCACTCGCCAGCAGCTTGAACGAACTGAGCATCATGAAAAGTTCGTCAGAGCGGTAGCCAAATTCGTGACCAGTCGCTGTGTCTATGACATGTACGCCCAACCGGCCTTGGGCTTTAGCCTCGAGTTGCTGAAACACAGCAGTCATCTGTCCTTGCTCGCCCAAGGCAAAGCTTTTCTTGGGGAAAATCGCACTGAAGCCAAAGGCAGAAAATGCCATCCCGACGGAGAAGTTGCGTCTTTTCATGGTTCCTACTGTTTGAAAATGAGTGATCATATGGATCGTCGGTGGTCTCTTCAAACGTAAAATCTGCAGCCCAGGCCCAAGAAAAACTTAGATCATCATGGACCTTCCGCTTAACGCGCTGCGCGCATTTGAGGTGTCTGCACGCCATCTGAGCTTCACCCGGGCGGGCCTTGAACTGCACCTGACGCAGACCGCCGTCAGTCAGCACGTCAAGAACTTAGAAGACCGCCTGGGCAAGAAACTCTTTCGGCGTATCCCGCGAGGGCTTGCTTTGACTGATGAAGGTGCTGCCCTGCTACCAGTGTTGACCGATGCTTTTGAACGGATCGGTTTAACGCTTGAGAAGGTCAAGACGCCTCATAAGAAAGAAGTTTTGTCTGTGGGCGTCGTCGGCACGTTTGCAGTGGGCTGGTTGCTGCCACGCCTCCGCGACTTTCAAGTCAAGCACCCCTTCATAGATCTTCGACTGTTTTCCAACAACAACCGAGTCGACTTGGCAGGCGATGGCCTGGACTTCGCAATCCGCTTTGGGGACGGCCACTGGCACGGCACAGAAGCGTCGAAGCTTTTTTCTGCGCCACTCGCACCTGTTTGCGCCCCTTTCATGGCAAGTCGAATCCACACCCCCAGTGATTTGGCACGGGTCACGCTATTGCGGTCTTATCGAGCAGACGAGTGGACTGCATGGTTTCAGGCGGTTGGGTTAAACCCCCCACATTTGACGGGTCCGGTGTTTGACTCATCCCTTGTACTTGCTGATGCAGCCGCACAAGGAACAGGTGTGGCTTTGTTGCCGATTCGTCTCTTTGGTCGCGACCTACTCGGCGGTCGGCTGGTGACCTTATTTGACACTCGGATTGAGACGGGCAGCTATTGGTTGACCAAGCTCAAGCCACGCAAAGAGACCGACGGGATGAAAGCTTTCCGTGGCTGGCTGGAGCAAGAGTGCCGAGACAATTAGCTCTCGGCATGTGGAGGCATCGAAGGATGCGGCTGCTCTTACCGTTGAGCAGTGGAATGACCACTATGGGTCGGGTGCCGTCGCGTGCGCAGTGTAAGCGTCCGGTGAACACCACCTGATCAGTGGGCCACCGATTTGGAGAACAGATTGATCGTCAGCACCCCGGCCATGATCATGCCGATTCCGGCGAGCGCGGGGGCGTCCAGTGTCTGCTTGAACCACAGCCAGCCGACCGCCGACACCAGCACAATGCCGACGCCCGACCAGATGCCATAGGCTATACCCGTTGGTATCACTTTGAGGGTGATGGAGAGGAAGTAGAACGAGACCGCATAGCCTGTCACGCTGGCAAGCGTAGGCCATAGTTTTGTCATGCCTTCCGATGACTTGAGGAAGCTGGTGGCAGTGACTTCCGCAATGATCGCAACGCCGAGATAAACGTAATTCATGTTCATTCAGCGACTGTATTGGGTCTGGCCGTATGAAGCCATTAATGCCCCGCCTCGAGCCGAAGGGTATCGCCCGCCCCTTTTGACGGTTTAGTGGAACTCTGAGCACACGAATGGTGGATGCCGACAGCAGCTTGGCCACCGGGATGGCCGCATTTAGGTGGCGGCAGGATTCCAGTGGTGCGGCAGAAGTTCCACGATCCGATTTGCTGGCTGGGTCGGCAGGCGCTCGAGGATATCGCGCAGGTACACGTAGGGATCGTGGCCATTGAGCCGAGCCGAGTGCACGAGGCTCATGATTGCTGCGGCTCGCTTGCCCGCGCGCAAGCTCCCAGCGAACAGCCAGTTCTGCCGACCCAGCGCTATAGGCCGGATGCGGTTCTCCACCCAGTTGTTGTCGATGGGCAGGTCGCCATCGTCGAGGTAGCGCGTCAGCGCCACCCAGCGCTTGAGGCTGTAGTCGATAGCCCGCGCGGTGGCTGATCCATCGGGAACACGCTGGCGTTGCTGTCGCAGCCACTGGCGCAGCGCGTCCGCCAACGGCCGGGCAGCCTGTCTGGCATCGAGCCTGGTTTGTGTGTCGGCATTGGCGCCACCGCGCTCCAAGTCATAAAGCTGCGCGAAGAACTTCAGCGCCTGCTCGCCGACCTGGCTGCCGTGATTGGCCCAGAGTTCGTGGAACTTGCGCCGTGCGTGCGCCATGCAGCCCGCCTCGGTCACGCCCAGCTCGAAGCAGGCCTTATAGCCGGCGAAGTCGTCGCAGACGAGCTTGCCTTGCCAGCCGGGCTGGCAAGGCGTGCCCGGCAGTCCCAGGAACTCGCGGGCATGCTGGCCACCGCGGCTGTCGGCGAAGTCGAAGACGACGGCCTGCAGCGGGTTGAACTGTGTCGTGCAGTAGCTCCACAGGTAGGCGCGGTGCGTCTTGCCGTGGCCTGGCTTGAGCATCGCCACCGGCGTCTCGTCCGCGTGCAGCACACCCTGGCCGAGAAGTTCCCGGGTCAGTGCATCCACCAGCGGCCGCAGCTGCACACCGCATTCGCCCACCCACTGGGCAAGCGTCGAGCGTGCGATGGCGTGCCCGGCGCGCTCGAAGATGGCCTCCTGCCGGTACAGCGGCAGGTGATCGAGATACTTGGCGACGAGCACCTGGGCCAGCAGGGCGCTCGTCGGCAGGCCCTTGTCGATGACGTGCGGCGCGACCGGCGCCTGCACGATGCGCTCGCAGCACTTGCACACCCACTTGCCGCGGATGTGTCGCTCCACCGTGAAGACGCCGGGCTGGTAGTCCAGCTTCTCGGCCACGTCCTCGCCGATGCGCTGCAGGGCCTGGCCACAGCCGCAGGTGGTGCTCTCGGGTTCATGGCGAACGTCGCGGCGCGGCAGGTGCGCTGGCAGCTTCTCGCGCCGGGGCCGCTGGCGCTCGCCAGTGGCCCGAGCGGGCTGCAATGCTTCAATCTCGGCGGCCACGGCCGCCAGGTCAGCGTCCAGCGTCTCGTCCAGCAGGCTCTTCTGCTCGGCGCTGTACCGCTCGCTCTGCGCAGCGAACTTCAAGCGCTTGAGGATCGCGTTCTCGTGCGTGAGCTTGTCGATGACAGCCTGCTTGAATGCCACCTCGGAGCGCGCCGCTCGCAAGGCGTCGCGCAGTTGCTGGGCATCGAGGGTGTCGAGGTCGTCGGCGATCACGAGAAGGCATCGTGCCGAACCGACGCCAAGTGCGCCATCGGCACATGCCGCAATTGCACGCGGGCCTACGGCACGCGCGGCTACAGCAGCGTGATGACTCCTGCCTCGCCGACGCGCTGCCAGGGCAGCCCCAGAACCAGGGCATCGAACTGGGCGCGGCTCAGGCTCAAGGTGCCGCTCACATCGCGAGGCCAGACGAAGCGGCCGACATTCAAGCGCCGTGCGGCCAGCCACACACCAATCCCGTCATGGACCAGCACCTTCATCCGGTTGGCCCGGCGGTTGGCAAACAAGTAGGCGTGGTGTGGCCGTGCCGCGCCGAAGACCGACACCACGCGAGCCAGGGCAGCCTCAGTGCCGGCGCGCATGTCCAGCGGCTCGACAGCGAGCCACAGCGCATCCACCCGGATCAACGCAGCATCTCACGAAGCCAAGCGCCGCAAGAAGCCGCGCTCGCCATTGGCCAGCGCACCCGCACGGTGACCGAACCCCGTTGCAGGTCCACCTCGACGAACTGCGGTGCCTCGACCGTCGGTGGCGCCGCCGGTACAACGCTCACTGGCACGAACGGGTCGGCGATAGCGGCGCCTCGATCATGGGCCACCGTGCGCCGCCACTTGTGGACGAGGTTGGCATTCAAACCATGGCTCATCGCCACCTTGGCCACGGACGCACCAGGTGCCGCGCATTCAGCAAGGACTTGCCGCTTCAGTTCCGGGTCGTGGCGCCGGCGCGTGTCCGGCTTGGCGTCTGGCATGGTGTCCACCTATCTCGTTTGGTGGACACCATCCTGGCTGGCGCGGCCGCAGCGTTCAAGATGGGTTCGCCGGACGCTTACTGCGCAGTGTCAAAGCTGACATGACTAATACATGAGATGGGCTGATGCTCGCCGTCCGGTCAGGCAGCTGCCCCCCTGCAGGACTCACAGCAGTTGTATGCCACCCGTCATCCGAGACGTCAGTCGGCCTCATCCAGACCGGAACAATCTGGACGTGACGTCCGGCTGGCATTGCCGTGATCGAAATGGCGGCTAGTGACACGACTGTTGGGTCTACCCCATCGACCGGGCGCGGGACAAGCCACGTTGATCGGCTGACGGAATTTTCGGCGGTTCCGGCTTAGAACCCCAAGCTGGTCACGCAACTGGCCACATGCGAGTTCACGGCCGCGGCGCACAACGTCGTGCTGGTGGGCGGCCCCGGCACGGGCAAGACCCACCTGGCCACGGCCATCGGCGTGGCGGGCATCGGCACGCACGGCAAGCGGGTGCGGTTCTACAGCACCGTGGACCTGGTCAACGCGCTGGAGCGAGAGAAGAGCGAGGGTAAGGCCGGCCGCATTGCGACCAGTCTGCTGCGCTTGGACTTGGTGATCCTCGACGAGCTGGGCTACCTGCCGTTCAGCCAGGCCGGTGGGGCCTTGCTGTTCCATCTGATGTCCAAGCTATACGAACACACCAGCGTCGTCATCACGACCAACCTGGACTTCGCGGAGTGGAGCACCGTGTTCGGCGACGCCAAGATGACCACGGCGCTGCTGGACCGGCTCACGCACCACTGCCACATCGTGGAGACCGGCAACGAGAGCTACCGCGTCACGCAGGCCACGGCAGCCACGCGCAAGCGCATCAAGGCGAGAGAGCAGGAGCGCCGCAACAAGGGCGACGAGGCCGGCTGAACAAGCACCGAGCTACAGTTGTCCACAGCCGGCATCAGCCGATGCCGGCCCCAAGCCCTGGGTCAAAGTTCAATCGGCAGGGTGGGTCAAATTTAGGTCGGCGCCAACATTCGTGGGACAGGGTGCGCCTAGCCGTTCACCGGGCCGGCGGCGTAGAAGCTGAAGCTCAGCACCTCCGCCGGCACGACCGCATGCTGTTCAGCGCTGCCAGCGCGCCGGTGGGCCTGGTGCAGTGAGATGGTTGGCGCGGTTTGCTCGACAGAGCGGTTAGCGGTGCCGCCGGCGGTTGTCGCATCACCGGGCCCCACGCGCCTGGCACGCAGCGAGGTGGAGAACGCCAGTTGGCTTCTCGTTACGCCTTCGCTTGGATAAAAATTCAATTTTGGAGTAGCATTCTTTCCACAGAAAGAATAACACCCAAGGAAGAGCCATGCAAGCCAGCCCCGTGATGGAAGTCGACCGCACCCATGTGCTGGGCAAGGCCACGCAACGTGCCGCCGAAGCCCTGGGCTTGAACGGCCGCGAGCTGGCACAGACCGTCGGGTTCAGTGAGCCGACGGTGTCACGCATCCTGAAAGGCGAGCGTGGTATTGACCCCGCCTCCAAGGAAGGACAACTCAGCTTGATGCTGGTGCGCGTGTTTCGCTCGCTCGACGCGCTGGTAGGCGGCGACGCCGCAAAGCGCCAGACCTGGATGACGTCGCACAACTCAGCCCTGAACGGTGTGCCGGCAGCACTCATCGTCACGGCCGAAGGCCTGGGCCGCACGCTGGCCTACCTCGACGGCATGCGCGCTCCAATCTGATGGCGACTGCGCCAATCGAACCTCCTTTCGCCTGGGACCCGGACTGGTTCCAGGCTTGCGCGCCGGCTGAGATGACAGCCTGGCGAGGTGTGGAGAGCCAAGCGCAAGTCGCCACATGGCGGCTTGTCGATTCCGGCGCCGAACACGACGCATTGGAAGAAATGCTGGAGGTTTCGAAGCCCCCACTGCCTGAGGGCTGCGAGGGGCTTCTCTATTTGCTGTTCACACCGTTTCGATACACCTCGCCCTACCCGTCGCGGTTTCGGCGCCCGAACGAGGCCGGCATCTGGTACGGCGCCGAATCGGTGGAGACCGTGTGCGCCGAGCTGGCTTATTGGCGCCACCGCTTCATTTTGGACTCAGCCGGCTTGGCCAAGGATGCCGACGGACTGCTGACGCTGCACACGCTTTTCCAGACACGCGTTCAAGGGCAGTCATTGAACCTGACGGAAGCCCCTTGGGATGCAGGGCGCGCCCAGTGGACACACGGCGCCGACTACAGCACCACACAGGCAGTCGCCGCCGAGGCACGCGTTCATGGCGTTGAGTGGATTCGATACGAGTCGGTGCGCTGTCCAGGGACGCACTGCGCAGCGGTTCTTAGCCCGCGGGCACTGCGCACAGTTCCACCCTTCGACATGCAGGAATGGGTCTGCAGCGCAACCCGCGCCCGGGTGATCATCACCCACAAGGATAGCGGCACGACCTTCAGCTGGGATTTCTAGCGTCAGAACTTTCTCTTGCGCTTGCTTTCGTGGCGTCTTTGCCGCCGTTCTTCCCTGCGTAAGCGCTTGCTCTGCCAGTCCCGGTAGGTCAGATAGATGAATCCGGCCAAGGCGACAACACCAATTACCGCTACGGCGGCCAGCCAAAACGAGACGAACTCGCCGTGGCTGGCTTGCATGTGCTCGAAGTTGGCTGCCATTGCCGCGTATCCGCTGTAACCGACTTCAGGACCGGACGGCTTTACTTCAACGCAAAGCGCACGTTGACCGGCTTCTTGCCGGCCAGCGTGATCGTGGCCACGGCCTTGGTGCCGGCGCCTACCTTGAAGCTACCCTTGGCCTCCAGTTTGTCGCCTGCCGGTGCCAGCTGGACTTCGCTTTTCTCGCTGCCGTTGAGCAGGGTCAGCTTGGCGGTCCCGCCCTGAACAGTTGCAGTCTTGCCATGGTCACGGACATACAGGCTGATCTGATCGGCCTTGGCTACCAGCTCGAAATCCATGTCACTCGCCTCGACCACCACACCGCCGTGCAGCGGCTTGTGCTCATGGCCGTGGTCATGTTTGTCCGCGGCAAAGGCGCTCGTACCAATTGCAAGGATGGCGCTGGCGAGCAGCAGTTGGGTCTTCTTCATCGTCTGTCCTCTCAGGGGTGGGTTGATGCAAATGTGGTTAGAAGGCTTCCGCATTGCGGTCGTCCATCAGACGCTCGGCGTCGCGACGGCCGAACAGCCAGAACATGGCCGGGGTCAGGAAGGTGTCCAGCAGGGTGGAGCTGATCAAGCCGGAGAAGATCACCACCGCCACCGGATGCAGGATCTCGGTGCCGGGTCGTTCGGCCTCGAACAGCAGCGGCGCCAGTGCGAACGCCGTTACCAGGGCTGTCATCAGCACAGGGCTCAGCCGCTCGATGGAACCGCGCACAATCATCTTGTGGTCGAAGCTCTCGCCCTCGAAGCGCATCAGGTTGATGTAGTGGCTGACCTTCAGGATGCCGTTGCGCACCGAGATGCCGGCCAGGGTGATGAAGCCCACCAGTGCGGCCACCGACAGCGGCTGGCCCGACAGGCCCAAGCCCAGCACCGCACCGACCAGGGCCAGCGGAATGTTGGCCATGATCAGCAGCGCCAGACGCGTGCTCTTGTAGCGGCTGAACAGCACCACGAACATCAGCACCGCCGAGACGATGGACAGCAGGCCCACCAAGCGCGAGGCCTCCTCCTGTGCCTGGAACTGGCCGCCCAGGGTGACGAAGTAGCCCTCCGGCAGCTTGGTTTCGGCCACGACAGCGCGGATGTCGGTCACGATGTCCGACAACGGCCGCCCTTGCGCATTGGCTGACAGCACGATACGGCGCTTGCCGTCGTCGCGGCTGACCTGGTTGGGGCCATCGCCTTCCTCGATCGTGGCCAGCTTGGACAGCGGCACCCTGCCACTGGGCGTCTCGATCAGGATCTGAGCCAGTCCATCGACCGAGCGCGAACCTTCCGGCAGTCGCACGACCAGGGCAAAGCGCCGACTGCCCTCGACGATCTGCGTCACCTTCTCGCCCTCGACCAGGGCCTGCAGGGTCGACAGGATCTGCGGGGCCGGCACGCCGTAGCGCGCGGCCGCGGCGTAGTCGACCCGCACCTTGATCTGCGGCGCCAGCACCTGCTTCTCGATCTCCAGATCGGCCACGCCAGGGATGGCAGCGAGCCGGGCACGCAGCACGTCGGCCTGGCCACGCAGGGTGTCCAAGTCTTCGCCGAAGATCTTGATCGCGATTTGCGAGCGCACGCCGGAGAGCATGTGGTCGATGCGGTGCGAGATCGGCTGGCCGATGCCAATGGCGGCCGGCAGGTTGACAAGCCGCGATCGGATGTCGGCATTGATCTCGTCCATCGAGCGCGTGATCTCGCTGCTGGGCTTCAGACCAACGTCCAGTTCGCTGACGTGCACCCCTTCGGCATGCTCGTCCAACTCGGCTCGGCCGCTGCGCCGGCCCACGTGGGTGACTTCGGGTACCTGCTTGATCAGCACCTCGGCCTGGCGGGCCAAGGCCGAACTCTCGGCCAGCGTCACGCCGGGGTTCAGGCGCAGGCCCACCAACAGGGTGCCCTCGTTGAACGGCGGCAGGAAGGTGGTCGGGAAGAACGGCACGGCCGCGGCCGCGGCCAGCACCGCCACGCTGCCGGCCACGATGGCCGCCTTGGGGCGGTTCAGCGTGGCTTGCAGCCCGCCGCGATACCGTGCCTTCAGCCAGGCCAGCACCTTGGTGTCGCCATGATCCAGCGACTTCATGCGTGGCAGCAGGTAAAGGCTCAGCACCGGCGTCACGGTCACCGATACGATCAGGCTGGCCAGGGTGGAGACGATGAAGGCGATGCCCAGCGGCACAAACAGACGCCCCTCCATGCCCGGCAGCGCGAACAGCGGCACGAACACCAGCACGATGATCACTGTGGCATAGAGGATCGCAGACCGCACCTCCATGGTCGCCATCGCCACCACTTCCAACGGGTTCAGGCGGTGCTCATGGTGCTTGTTCCGGTCCTCCTTGAGCCGGCGCATCACGTTTTCGATGCCCACAACGGCATCGTCCACGAGACCACCGATGGCGATCGCCAGACCGCCCAAGGTCATGGTGTTGATCGACAGTCCGAAATACTTGAACACCAGGGCAGTGATGAAGATGGAAACGGGAATCGCCACCAGGGCGATGATCGTCGTGCGCAGGTTGCCCAGGAACAGCAGCAGGATCACGGCCACGAAGGCCGAGGCACCGATCAGCTTGCCCTGCAGGGTCGTGATCGAGGACTCGATGAAGCTCGCCTGACGGAAGGTCACTTGGGGGGCATCCATGCCAGCCGGCAGCGAGCGCTTCATCTCGTCAAGCGCGCTCTCGATGGCGCGCGTCAACGCGATGGTGTCTGCGGTGGGCTGCTTCTGGATACCCAGGATCACCGCTGGCTTTCCTTCGAAGCCGGCATCGCCGCGCTTGATGGCCGGAGCAAAGGTCACCTCGGCGAGTTGGCGCAGCAGGATGGGCTGCCCGTTGCGAGCACTCAGAGCCAGGTTCTTCAGATCGTCGAGGTTGGAGGTGCGGCCGAGATTGCGGATCAGGTACTCGCGGCCATTGAGTTCCAGGAAACCACCGGAGGTGTTGGATGAAAAGCCCTTCAGCGCGGCTTCCAGCTGCTCATGCGTGATACCCAGCTCCGCCATGCGTGCGGTATTGGGCTGCACCTGGAACTGCCGCACTTCACCACCGATCGGGATCACCTGGGCCACGCCGGGAACCGCCATCAGACGCGGCCGTAGCACCCAGTCGGCATACTCGCGAACCGCCATTGACGAGATCTTTGCCGTGTCGATGGGGATCGCGATCTGCATGATCTCGCCCATGATGGAGCTGATCGGTCCCATGCGCGGTACCACGCCCTCGGGCATGCCTTCTTCCATCGAGGCAAGCCGCTCGGACACCATTTGCCGGGCTCGGAAGATCTCGGTGCTCCAGTCGAAGGTGACGTAGAGGAACGACAGACCGGCACTGGAAGTCGAGCGCACCGACTCCACCCCCGGCAGACCATTCATCGTGGTCTCCAGAGGGAAGGTGATCAATTGCTCGACCTCTTCGGCGGCCATGCCGCCGGCCTCCGTCATGATGGTGACGGTCGGCTTGTTGAGGTCGGGGAACACGTCCACCGGCGTGCGTGACAGGGTGAACGCGCCGTAGGCCACCAGCACGAGGCTGGCGATGATGATGAGCAGCCGGTTGGCCAGGCTGCTGTCGAGAAGCCACTTAAACATTGCCGCGGCTCCTTAGCGGATCTGGTTGAGCAAACCAGCACCTTCGCTCACCACCCGATCGCCGGTCTTGAGCCCGGCGGTGACAGCGACCGCCGCACCGTCCAGCGGAGCCACCATCACCACCCGCGGCTCGAAGCGCTCTGCAGCGGTCTTGACCCAGACGATCTGTTGGTTTGCGGGGTTCTTCATTAGCGCGGCAGCAGGCACGGCCACGCCCTTGACCTGGCTGCGGGTCTGCACGATCACCCGGACCGGCTGGCCTACCGCCAATTGGCTCAGGCCTTCGCCCTGGGCCTTGAAGCTGATCGGCAGCACTTGATCCCGCAGGCTGCGCGCGGCACCGACAAAGGTCAGCGCGACTTTGCCGCTGCCGACCGGGACATAGGCACCCGCCACATCGCCGGCCACGGCGGCGTCATAGGCCAGCGCCTCGACGCGTAGCTTGGTGGGATCCACGACTTCGAAAACCAGTTCCCGGGCATCGATCACCTGACCTGCCACCGCATGGGCGGAGGCAATCACGCCGGTGGCCGGCGCCACCAGCGCTTCGCGGCCCGACAACCCTCCACCGACCGCCTGCACACGCTCGCCCAGGCTGGCAACCTCGCTCTCAAGCGCCTCGATGTCCTTGCGCGGCACCGTGTCGGCCAGATCGCGCAGGCGCGCCAGGCGCTTCTCGGCGAGCGTGCGCGCGGCGCGCAACTCGGCCAGTTGGGCCACTTGGTTGGCGCGCTCCAGGCTGCCCGCCGAGGGCTGAACATAGGCGAGGACTTCACCCTTGCGCACCGCTTGCCCCACTGTCGGCAGGCCGCGGGGACCGGGTTCCAGCCGGCCTGCGGCCATCGCCTGCACCTTGCCGCCTGCGTTCGGGTCCATCAGGACTTGGCCATTCAGTTCAATGCCACGAGGTAGCGATTGCTCGGCCCCGACGAGGGTACGCACGCTCATCTGGCGCTGCGCCGGCTTGGGCAGGAACACGCTGCCATCGGGCAGGCGCTGGGGACCATTCGAGTTCGTGGCAGCAGGAGCATCGCCATGATCATGGCCGTCGCCGGCAAATGCCGCCGTCGTGCCGAGGGACAGGGCTGCGGCCAAAGCGCAGGCCGTGAGGCTGTGGTTCAGATTCAGGTATTTCATGCTGCAGCTCCGCTACGCAGTGCACGGCCGCCCGAGAGGCGGCGCGCGATCAGGCCCAATGCGACCAGCGCGGCCACACCGCCGGCGCCCCAAAGCGCCCACTCCTTCCAGCCGTGCACATGGGCTTCGTCGGCGTGAGCCTCTTCGTGGATGTCCAACTCTCCGGCCAGCAGGTCGGTCTCGCTGGCGGTGGACACGGTGGCCGTAACGGGTATGACGCCCGGCTTGGGGGCTTCGTCGAGCACGACTTCGAACTCGCCCTCGCCATGGGCCTTGGGGCTGAGCTTGCGTCCGCCCAGTTCCAGCTCCAGCTTGGCGTCCTTGACTGGCGCATTGCTGGCCGCATGGTCGAGGTACAGCGTCAACTGCTTGCCATTGAGCACGCCGACCAGCTCGAACAGCTCGGAGTCGGCGGAGAAACGGGGCAGCGCGGGCCCTGCAGCGGCCGCCGGAGCCTCTCCGTGGTCGTGGCCTTCACCGGCCTGTGCGGGCATGATGGCCATCCAGAGGGCGCCTAGCAGCAGGCCGGCGGCTAGTGGGCGGGTAATGGAGGGCATCGCGTAACGGGGAGCGAGGGTCATGTCTTGCTTCCTGGAGGATTGGGGGCGGTTCATTGCGGCAACAGGCCCAAGGCCTGGTTGAAGGCAGAGATGGCCTGATTCACGTTCAGTCGGGCCAGCGTGGCCTGGCGCTCGGCCTCGAAGGCCTCCAGCTCGACCCGCAGGCGGCTGGGAAGATCGGTTTCGCCGGCACGGAAGGACTTCTCGACAAAGCCCCGCGTGTCGCGGGCCAGCACGGAACGCCGGGTGGCGGCTTCGGCTGCAGCTTGAGATGCCAGTAGGCGCGCCCGCGCCCCGGCCAGTTCACCGGACAGGCGCTGACGCTCCAGGGTCAGTTGGGCCTGGGCTTCAATGAGTTCAGCGCCGGCCGTGGCCCGCTTGGCCTGGTTCGCGCCACTGGAACCAAACGGAAAGCGCAGTCCCAACGTGACCGTCTGGCCATAACGATCACCGAAGGCGCCGCGGTCCCGGGTCGTGGCCAGCGTCAGTTCGGGGTTCGCGCGCTGCTGAACCCCGGCCAGATCACGGGCCCGCTCGGCCATCAGCACCCGATCGCTCAGTTCGCGCAGTGCGGGATGGGTCGAAACGGGTTCGGTTTCGTCGGTCGGCATTGCGGGGACGGCTTCCGGTGCATCAAGCAATGCGGGAGCCGGTACCTCGGCGGTCAAAGCGCGCAGCGCCTGCTCGGCCTGGGTCTGTGACGCCTGGCTGGCCGCCAGTTCAGCCTGGGCCGCTGCCAGGGCGCCATCGGCCTGGTGCTGATCGGCCTTGGCCAGTTCGCCAGCTGTCACACGCCTAGCAACATCGCGCGCCAGCTGAGCAGCGCTGTCCTGGCGCGCACGAGCCAGGCCAACTTCGACACGGGCCCGGTGCAGACTCCACCATGCATCCCTAAGGGTGCCCGCCAGCCGCCATTGCGCAGCCGTGGTCCGGCTGTCTACCGCACCAGCCTCTGCCTCTGCCAGCGCGAGACTGCGGCTGCGCTCGCCGGGTAGCCACAGCGGCACGGCCACGCCGAACTCCAGTTCACGACTTCCTTCGTTGCGGTTCAGTCGATCCGTCTTGGCCGACACCTCCAACGACGGTGGTTCGACCGTCCAGCTTTGTGCTGCAACCTTGCGCCCTTGCGCAGCCTGCCGGTGCAGATCGGCGCTGGCCGCCTCGGGTTGGCGCAGCCATGCCGCCTCGAAGGCCTGCCTGAGCGTTGTGACGGCCGGTGCCTGGGCCGTGACGCCGGTGCTTGCCATGCTTAGCGCAAGCAGGAGCGCGCACAGCGGGGCAATGGGTGCGCGTGAGCGCGCGTCCACGGAAAAGGCCCGAGAAAGGGTCCTAAAAGAGAAATACATGGTGTCCTCGTCGACAACAGCCTGTGAGCCGCTGCGGTATCAGCCGGGGTGCTGGCGAGGAAGGGGCGCGTCAGGCGTTCCCTTGGTGCGCGGCCGCTGTCATCTGGACAGCCGGAACCGAGCCTCGCCGCTTGTCAGGCGAGGTGGACGTGAGGCGGACGAATCAGGCGCTCGGGGACGCCGGTGGTGACGGAGCGCTGGTAGGGCGTCAACGCCAGGGGCGGCAAGGGCTCGCCCACCACCGTGGCGGCCCGCATCATCAGGCCGGGCACCGCAGCGTGGCAGGTCGCGCAGTCGGCATGGACGCCGCTGTCACCTGGCTGCTGAGTGTCGTCAAGAGCATCGACAGAGGCGATTGAGCCGGACTGATGATCGTGCCGGTGCTCGTGGTGGCCAAAGTGATTGGCGTGGATGCTCGACTCGTGTCGGCAGATGCTGGCGGCAGCCGCCCACGTCCACTGGACGGGCAGAAGCAGCAGCAAAAAGACCAGCACGACACGTTGCATGGAGCGGGAGTGTAGCGAAGCGCCGCTGGAGGCGGCAAATTCTTGAAATGACCTGGCCCGTTGGGCCAAGTGCGTCACGGACTCTAGCCGAGCGGAGTGGACGAAGGCCCAACACCAAGATGACAAACACGTAATGTTCGCCGCTCCGGCCTGGCCGCAGAATCCAAGCTATGAAACTGCTGGTGATCGAAGACGAACTCAAGCTCGCCGAGTATTTGCGCAAGGGCTTGAGCGAGGAAGGCTATGTGGTCGACGTGGCCCATACCGGCATTGACGGTCTGCATATGGCGACCGAGATCGATTACGACCTGCTGATCCTCGACGGCATGTTGCCCGGCATCGATGGTTTGGCCGTGTTGGCGGCCTTGCGCCAGAGCAAGCAGACGCCGGTCCTGATGCTGACCGCCCGCGGTCAGCATCAGGACCGGGTGCGGGGCCTGCAGGGAGGCGCCGACGACTATCTGGTCAAGCCCTTTGCATTCTCGGAGCTCGTGGCGCGCATCCAGGTCTTGCTGCGTCGTGCGGGCGGAGCCCGCGGCAATGGCGAGCCGACCTTGCTGCGGATGGGCGATCTGGAGGTCGATCTGCTCCGCCGCAAAGCCTCACGCGCCGGACAGCGGTTGGAGCTGACAGCCAAGGAGTTCAACCTTCTGAGCCTGCTGCTGCGGCGCCAGGGCGAGGTGCTGTCGCGCACCGAACTGGCCGAGCAGGTCTGGGACATGAACTTCGACAGCGAGACCAATGTCGTCGAGGTCGCGGTGCGGCGCTTGCGCGGCAAGCTGGACCAGCCCTTCGAGCGGCCGCTGCTGCACACGGTACGTGGTATGGGCTATGTCCTGGAGGCAAGGGAGCCATGAGTAGGCCCGCAGTTGCGGCCAGCCTGCGCGGTCGCCTCTCGCGCTGGTTGGCACTGCAGACCATGCTGGGCCTAGGGCTCGTATGTGCAGCGGTTTATGTAGTGATTGCTGCCACCCTCTCGGAGCGGCAGGATGAGACCCTGACGCAGAAGCAGGTTGCGGTGGAACATTTGCTCACCGAAGGCCGAGGCGCGCATGACATGGCCGGTGTGCGTCACCTGCTGAAGGACTTCCTCGCTGGCCACGACGAGCTCTCGCTGCGTCTGGTCAATGGTGACGGGCAGGTCATCTTCGAGACATCCAAGCGTCAGCCGCCTGTCGCTGAGAGTAAGCGCTGGTTCTTTGACATCCGTCTGCCGCCGAGCGCAGGCGGCTCGGCCCATGCGGTGCTGGTGTTGGACAAACGGACCGACGAAGCCTTGCTGGAACGTCTGGCCTGGACCTTGGCGCTGGCCGCGCTGACGGGATCGCTGGCCGTCTCCTTCGGGGGCTTCTTGCTGGTCCGCCTCGGCCTGGCGCCCCTGCACAAACTGGTGGAGCAGACCCGGCAGGTGACGGCGACAGACCTGCTGCGACGACTCGACGGAACCGGCCAAGCCGAAGAGCTACAACCCCTGATCCACCAGTTCAATGAACTGCTGGACCGTCTCAGCGTCGCCTACAAGCAGATGGAGGCGTTCAATGCCGATGTGGCTCATGAGCTGAACACGCCGCTGGCTACTCTGATCAGCAGTTGCGAACTGGCCTTGCGCAAGCCACGCAGCGCCGAGGAACTGCGTGAGGCCCTGGGATCCAACCTAGAAGACCTGCACCGCCTTGCCAGCATCGTCGGCGACATGCTCTTCCTGTCCAATGCTGATCGCGGCGTTCCCGCCCGACGCGCCTGGACCCCCAGCCTGGGCGCGCTGGCCGCGGAGGTGGTTGAGTTCCATGAAGCTGCTTTGCTCGACGCAGGCCTCAAGGCCGAAGTGCTGGGCGATGCCGCTGCCGAAATAGATGCCCGGCTGCTACGGCAGGCACTGTCAAACCTGCTCGGAAATGCCACCCGCTACGCGGCGACAGGCTCGGCCGTGCTGGTGCACATCGACCGCCAGGTCAATGGAGAGGTGCACATCGCCGTACACAACGAGGGGCAGACCATCGACCCGGCGCATCTGCCCCGGCTCTTTGACCGGTTCTACCGGGCTGACACCGCGCGCACCCATGCAGATCGCAACCACGGTCTGGGCCTGGCGATCGTCGCTGCCATCGCCCGCATGCATGGCGGCCAGGTCTTCGCGGCATCAGCGGATGGTCTCACTCGAATCGGACTGGCCCTACCCGGCGGAGGCGGCAGCAGCATCGTGGCCTGAGGTCGGTGGAGCACCAACTCTGCCGCGGATGCGGGCAACATTGCCGTTCATCTGCTGGCGGATGACGTTCTGAAACAGCCAGCGCTTGAGGCCGTTCAGATTGACGCCATGGCGAGCGTAGAACTCGTCTGGGTTGTCGAACAGGCCGAAGTCTTGATTGATGCCGTCTTTCTGGATGAAGGTATCACCGCCGTTCCAATCGACCTGCGGGCACTGCAGATCCGGCGTCGCCGCCCCATAGCCGCAGAAGGCGCCCCGATGCGACGCGAAACGCTGCTGCAGCGCCGCCAGGTAAGTCTTGTCCAGAATGAAACCTTCCAGCCTCGCCCAGCGTGCACCGGTCCAGACCTCGACCCAGCTGTGGATGATGTTGCGCGGCGCCAGCCAGTAAGCCAGCCCCGTGATCGCGCCGCGCTGCAGTTGCTTGTCGATGGTGAAGCCATGAAATCGGCAGGGAATGTCCAGTGCTCGCAGCAAGGCCATGAACAGCGTGCTCTTGGTATTGCATTGACCGTAGCCATCGGCAAGCACCTCGGAGGCCTTCAGATCGTCGTTCTTGTTGTAGCCGAACGCGACCTCGTCACGGACATAGGCGTAGGCAGCGGCAATGCGTTCATGCTCAGAAAGTTGCTGCCATCCTCGTGCCTGCACCAGAGCGGCAATGCTCGGGTGGCCAAAGTCGAGCAAGGTGGTAGCGATCAGCGCGTTTGTCCGCTCGGCCCCAAAAGGCGCCATCGCCGGAAGCTCTGCGATGTCGATCATGAGCGTTCCTTGCTGCGCAGCAGGCGAAGCCCGTTGAACACCACCAGCAGGCTGGCGCCCATGTCCGCAAACACCGCCATCCACATGCTGGCATTGCCGAACACGGCCGCCACGAGGAAGACTGCCTTGATACCCAGGGCCAGGCTGATGTTCTGCCAGAGAACGGCATGGGTGCGGCGCGACAGGCGGATGGTCTCGGGCAGGCGCTGCAGGTCGTCGTTCATCACCACCACGTCCGCCGCCTCCATGGCGGTGTGGGTGCCGGCACCACCCATGGCAAAGCCGATGTCGGCCTTGGCCAGCGCCGGCGCGTCGTTGATGCCATCGCCGGTCATCGCACTAGGCCCGTAGCGGGTCTGCATCTCGGTGATGGCATTGAGCTTGTCCTGCGGCAGCAAATTGCCGCGCACCTGCTCGATGCCGGCTTCGTGGCCGATGGCCTCAGCCGTGGCCTGATTGTCGCCAGTCAGCATCACAGGCGTGACGCCCAATGCTCGCAGTTCGGCCACAGCCGCACGCGACGAGGGCTTGATCGTGTCGGCCACGGCAAACAGGGCCAGCACGCCGGCATCGTCGGCAAGCAGGGTCACCGTGCGGCCGGACTGCTCGTGCTGCTTCAGCAGCGCCTCGATGGCCGGCGAGCACTGGCCCCGCTCCTCGATCCAGCGGTGATTGCCCAAGACATAGGGCATCGAATCCAGTCGGGCCTGCACGCCACGGCCGACCACGGCCTCGAAATCAGCCACATCGCTGGCCCCGGCTTCCGCAGCCAGGCCGGCAGCAATGGCTTTTGATACTGGATGATCGGAACGACCGGCAATGCTCAGCGCCACTCGCGCCACCATGGCCCGACCAGCACCCTCCCGCAGGATCTGGGTATCGACGAGCTTGGGCTTGCCCTCGGTGATGGTGCCGGTCTTGTCGAGAGCTACCGCCTTGAGCGATCGGGCCTGCTCCAGATAGACGCCCCCCTTGACCAGGATGCCACGCCGGGCCGCGGCGGCCAGGCCGCTGACCACGGTCACCGGGGTCGAGATCACCAGGGCGCAGGGGCAGGCAATGACCAGCAGCACCAGGGCCTTGTAGACCGACTCCATCCAGGTCCAGCCCATCAGCCAGGGCGTCAGCAGGGCCACGGCCAAGGCCAGAACGAACACGCCCGGCGTGTAGATCGCGGCGAAGCGGTCGACGAAGCGCTGGGTGGGTGCGCGGGTGGCCTGTGCCTCCTCGACCGCATGGATGATGCGTGCGAGGGTGCTGTCCGCGGCCAGCGCGCTCACACGGAACTCCAGGGCCGCGTTCTGGTTGATCGTGCCGGCGAAAACCTCGTCGCCCACGGTCTTGTCGACGGGAGCGCTTTCGCCGGTGACCGGCGCCTGGTCGATGGCGCTGGCGCCGGCCGTCACCACGCCGTCCAGCGGCACCCGCTCGCCGGGGCGCAGGCGCACGATGGCGCCGATGGCGACTGCCGCGGTAGGCATGCGCTGCCACTGGCCGCCCGCCTGTTGTACTTCGGCATCTTGCGGGGCCAGATCCAGCAGGCTCTTGATGGCATTGCGGGCGCGGTCCACGGCCCGGGCCTCGATCGCCTCAGCGATCGCATACAGGGCCATCACCATGGCCGCCTCAGGCCATTGCCCAATCACGAATGCGCCGGTCACCGCCACGGTCATCAACGCATTGATGTTCAGGCGGCCGGCCTTGAGCGCCGACAGCCCCTTTTGATAGGTGCCGAATCCGGCCAGGAAGATGGCCAGGGCGGCCAGCAGCATCTGCACGCCCTTGAGCACCGCCGTTTCCGGTGCGAAGAAGGCCACGGCCTCGGCCGCCACGGCGACGATCAAGGCACCGATGAGGCGAGGTATGCCTGATTCGACGTGCGCATGCTCATGTCCGTCGCGTTCCCCATGCTCTCCCGGCGTGGCCATCGTGGATTCGCCCAGGGGCTGGGGCTTGTAGCCGATGCGCTCGATGGCTGCTATCGCGACCGCCAACTCGGCCGGCTCGGCCGCCAAAGACACTGTTCGCTGACCCAGATCGAAGCGCAACTGCTTCACACCCGCGATGGGTTCCAGGGCGCGACGGATCTCCGACTCTTCCGACGCGCAGTCCATATTGGCAATGCGGTAGCGATGCAAGCCGGCTGGCTCAATGGGAGTTGGTGCGGAGGTGAGGGGAACCGCGCCGCAGGTTGAGTTGCAGCAAGACGCTGCGGGAGCGTCGGCGGGGGCTGGAGAGATGTTCAGAGTCTTGTCCATGGCCGAATTTGAAACTCTGTAGTCGGTGTAGAGTCAAGAGCAATGGCACAAATTCGAGTCCGATCATGAAAATCGGGGAACTGGCCGTGGCGACGGCCACGCAGATTGAGACGATCCGTTTCTACGAGCGCGAAGGACTGTTTCCTTCGCCCGGACGCAGCGCGGGCAACTACCGTCTGTACGACGACAGCCATGTAAGGCGGTTGATTTTCATCCGGCGCTGCCGGGGTCTGGACATGGCGCTGGACGAGATCCGGACGCTGTTGCACTTCATTGATCAGCCTGGCGCTGACTGCGGCGAGGTCAACCAAGTGCTGGATGATCATATCGGCCACGTGGCGAAGCGCATCCGGGAACTGCGCGAACTGGAGACCGAGCTGCAAGACCTGCGCTCACGCTGCCAGTCCACCAGCCCGGGGCAGGCCTGCGCTATCCTGCGAGAACTGAATCATCCCCAGGTAGGCGCACTGACGCCACGGCCGACCTCGGACATCCATACCCATGTGGGGGCCGTTCATCGGCGCAAGGCCGGCGGCCAGTGAGTAGCCTGGCTCCGGCCTCGCATCGGGCTCAGTTGCGCTCAGTTTCGTTGCGAGCGACGTATACCTTCAGCGGCTTGCTGCTGAATCCTGCCGGGGCAATGGTCTGCAGATCCACCACGCGGTGACCGACCACGTCGAACTTCCAGCTGAAGCTCTTGTCGCCATTGCGGAAGGTCACCGTCTCGCCACAGTCGACGTTGAGCGTGTTGGCTGAGCCGGCATCGACGACCTTGGTGGCCTGCGATGCAGCGGCCGTCGCGCCATAGATGGACTTGCCGTTGGCCAGGGTAGTGGTGCCCATCGCAGCACTCGCCGCAGTAGCCGACATGGCCAAGCCGAAAGCGAGGGCGATGTGGGTGAAGGAACGGTTCATGGTTGACTCCTGACTGCTTGAGATGATCGGCATGTCGAAGTGACATGCTCCAGCGATTCATCTTGGGCATGACTCTAGAAGCCGACCTCCGACGAGACGCGCACTGCTGGATTACATGTATGTCATTCTTGATGGCAAGCACATCGTGCTGTGAATCGCCCCGGGTTCTGCGGAGGCCAGTTGGTTTAAGTCAGACGGTCGCGGCCTGACCAGCGCGTTGACGATGGTAATTGGCTTCGAACTCCGCAGGCGGGACGTGCCCCAGCGGCCCCATCAGCCGGTGATGGTTGAACCAGGCGACCCATTCCAGCGTTGCCAGTTCCACCGCCTGCTTGGTCTTCCACGGCCCGCGCCGGTGAATGACCTCGGCCTTGTACAGCCCGTTGATGGTCTCGGCCAGGGCGTTGTCGTAGCTGTTGCCCTTCGAGCCCACTGAGGGCTCGATGCCG
Organism: Shinella sp. XGS7; assembly: GCF_020535565.1. Taxonomy (NCBI): domain Bacteria; kingdom Pseudomonadati; phylum Pseudomonadota; class Alphaproteobacteria; order Hyphomicrobiales; family Rhizobiaceae; genus Shinella; species Shinella sp. XGS7. Next base: position 66,614 of record NZ_CP084759.1, read on the forward strand.
GCCTCGGCCAGCCGCTCGCTGTAGCGAATCGACAGGTATTGGGCGGATTCAACCGGTCGTCGCAACACCGGGTTTTCAGGCAGATAGTAGATGCTGGTTCAAGACCTCTGCCGGAGTCATCCAGCCGAGCGTCTTCCGCGGCCTGCTGTTGAGCGCGTTGGCAACAGCTTGGATATCTCGGGCGCTCCATCGCGACAGATCAGTGCCTTTCGGGAAGTACTGGCGCAAGAGTCCATTCGTGTTCTCGTTGGTGCCGCGCTGCCAGGGACTGTGCGGGTCAGCGAAGTAGACATCTACGCCAGATTCGACGGTGAATCGGGCATGGTCTGACAGTTCTTTGCCGCGGTCCCATGTCAATGATCGGCAGAGCTGCGCAGGCAGCGTCTCTACCGTCTTCTTGAGTGCGTTGGTCATGGTGACGGCGCCATAGCCGGCCAGCGCTGGTCCGTTCTTTGTTCGCGGAGTCAGGCCATATCCTTTCTCACGAGGCAGATGAACGAGCATGGTGAATCGACTGGATCGCTCGACGAGCGTCCCAATTGCCGATCGGTTCAATCCGATGATCAGGTCTCCCTCCCAATGTCCCGGGACCGCGCGGTCCTGCGCTTCTGCCGGGCGGTTGGAGATCATCACCGCTTCACTGACGTGAGCCCATGCCGTGGCTTGCGAACGGGCTCGCGGCACACGCAGCGCACGGCCAGTTCGCAGGCAACTCACCAGCTCGCGCTTGAGCGCCCCTCGGCCCTCGATGTACAGCGCTTGGTAGATGGCCTCGTGGGATATCCGCATGGACTCATCTTCCGGGAAGTCAATCGTCAGCCGACGCGAGATTTGCTCTGGCGACCACCCATTCACCCATCGGCGATCGCCGCGATGGGGCTTGTTGCGGCCCTTGAACGGCGCCTGTCGAGGGCCGGCGATCGCACGCCCGTCGACATCACGGATCTTGCCCTCGAGGCGTTCCTGAACATAGTCGCGAAGCCGGCTTTGAAGCGTCAGCTTGGCCGGCTTCGGCCGGCGTGCCATCCGATCGGACTTCCACTGCGCAACGGTGGCCCGGTACTCGAGCTGACCACTTCGGGTCGCGGCATTGCGAGTCAGCTCCCGAGAGACCGTGGATGGGCACCGCTCTATCCGACGAGCTATCTCGCGCACACCAGTACCTTGGGCATGCAGCAGTGCGATCTCTTCTCGCTCGGAGAACGATAGGTACCTTCCGGAGACCGGCTTGGATATGAATAGTGGCATACCGCCACGATGCCGGAACCATCGTGATCCCACGGCTTGAGACACGCCGCTTGCTTCAGCGGCCTTCTCGCTGGTGATCCCTGTTGCGATGTGCTGCCAGAACTGTCGTTCCGTCTCACGCCGCACCGACGGCGCACCTGGTGAGCGCATCGCGTCGCGCCCAGTCAAATTCTGAACCCAACCTGCGGTTCGCCCCATGACACCTCCTTGAGAAGAGGTGTTGCGACGACCGGTTGAATCCGCCATACCTGTCGATTCGCTACAGCGAGCGGCTGGCCGAGGCCGGCATCGAGCCCTCAGTGGGCTCGAAGGGCGACAGCTACGACAACGCCCTGGCCGAGACCATCAACGGGCTGTACAAGGCCGAGGTCATCCACCGGCGCGGGCCATGGAAGACCAAGCAGGCGGTGGAACTGGCGACGCTGGAATGGGTGGCCTGGTTCAACCATCACCGGCTGATGGGGCCGCTGGGCCACGTCCCGCCTGCGGAGTTCGAAGCCAATTACCATCGTCAAGCTGAAATAGTCGTCGGCCGGATACGGGTCGAGCGGAAGCTCGGTCAGAGTGTTAGAGGGGCGAAATAGATTGATCCATTTCCGTCTGCACCCCAGCCCTCGCGGCCCTTGAGCCGCCGGATCCAGCCAATCTGGTCCATGGTGATCACTCCTGTACACCCCGCCCGCTGTGGATAACCCGGCCAGGGTAGGTTGAACCCCTGGTTCAGTTTTCGGTCGGCCGCAACAGGCCTATATGCCAAGCGGCAGAAGCCGGGCCTCAAAACCAGTAGCCATAAGTTCTCGCTTGAAGTGCATCATGGCCAGAGGGAACGCCTGCGAGACAAGCATGTACTGGTGATCTTCTTCCAACATCAGAGGAGCTAGCACCTCCTCTGTCACGTCGAGTGGGTAATCGAACTTGGCTGCGTACTCCCCGGAGAAGTTCGCCGACCGCAAAGGATCGGACTTTTCCTCGCTTGCTTGCGCACGCAGGTGAATCTGAACATGCGCCTGCAGCGGCAAGCCCTTCTGGTCAGGCACCGCCAGAGCAACATGGATTTCCTGCTGGAGCTGAACTTCCCAGGTCGAGCCCGGGGTACCTTCACTGCGATTGTCGGACTGGAAGGCTTCAACGCGAAAGACCTTGAGCTTTGGCCGGAGCTTCATTTCTGTGTCCATCGAAGTTCCTCGGTTTGAAGACCCTGTCTCGATCGGAACTCCTTGGGGTCGTAACGAACACTCTTGTCTGTGGCGCCTTGCTGCTGGACCCTAAAGGTCGAACTCGTGACGAGTTTCAGGCTGGTGAGCACTGCAGAACCGGTGGTAGCCAGTTCAGCCTGCATCCCCTTTTCTTCAACCAATGCGTCAAAGGCCGCACGGCTACGAAGCACTAGACGCAACAGCGTATCCATGGACTCAGACTGCGCGACGTCGTCGTTCTCGTACTTGCTAAACGCCACCGGCCCGCCCCCAAAAAGACGGGCTGCTTGAGCCTGAGTGAGCCCGAGCTTTTGACGCAGTGCGACGATCTGCTCGCCGGTGAGTAAGGAGTCGATCTGTTTGCGCCAGGCCATCAATGCTCGACGACTCTTCTTCGTCTCAACAGCGCCGGCAGTTTCCGATCCGCAGTGATCGCAGGCGAGCATGTAGACCGGGAGCAGCGTCGACTGTCCCTTGTATTGAGATTCGACCTGCTCCACCAGCTCCGACGCATGGCCGATGCCGCACACCGGGCACAGTGCTGAATCGCTCATGAGGCACTCCACTCTCTATTCTTCAAAGATGGCAAGACACCACCAGCACTAGGCGGCCTGTCTTGCCGATCGCAAATTTCACGTAGTACTCAACCGTCACCGGCCGAGAAGTTCCCGGCACGACTTCCTGCCGCCGACATCGATAGGCATCGCAGGCCGCTAGAAATCCCTTGCCGTTCTCGCACCACTCCGAATCGATGTAGTCCTCGCTTCGCAGCCCCTGAATCAGCTCAACCACCCTTGCCAGGTCGCTGTCGAACAGCTTGCTCACGTCA
>NZ_CP084760.1 GCF_020535565.1 Shinella sp. XGS7
CGCGCTAACCGTTTCAATCCAAACAACTTTGCTTTCCCTTAGCGGGTATTATTGCAGAAATGCCCACGGAGCCCCGTATATGGGTCTTATCAATCACGATGGTGTCGCCATCGACGACCCAGCACTGGCCCCGCAGGACGGTTGGCGCGAGAGTCGATACAGGCGGCGGCGGTATCGGATTCGTGATGACAACAAACGGCTCACGTTGTTTCGGCCGAGATTTCCGGCGTTTCCCCAAGAGCAAACGGATGAGAATCCGAACCAGCATCAGGCCCCTACCCTATGAATTTAACATCGCGCAGAACACTGGCACATCCGTGGGGCTTTACGCAATTTACCGTTGAGTAGAGGGTTTCTTTTTTGGTAATCCGCAATGGTAATGCCAACGAGTGGCGCGGCTAGCATTTGAGGCTACCTCATGAACAACAACGCCCCAACCTATCCCGGCAGCGAAGCCACCGTTGGGCAGCTTCTCCATCTCGCAGACGAGTATTACAAGGCGGCATTTGGGTTGTTGCCACAGGTCAGCAAACTCGACCCGCGTACATCATCGGCTCCGGCACGCCTTTGCGCTATCCATGCCGTGGAATGTTACTTGAACGCGTTTCTCATGTTCCATGACGTAAGCCGTGGAGAGGTTCGGGGTTTGCAACATGACCTGGCGAAGCGGACGGATATGGCCGTGGCCAAAGGACTGAAGCTCAAGGTAAAAACCCACGCCCACCTTCTGCGGTTAAACGACCAACGCGAATACCTGGTTGTCCGCTATGGCCCCGAGCGGGTCAGCGGCCTCACGGAACTCAACCGAGTGTTTGCGACCCTGAAGGAAATAGGCACCAAGGTTTCGGCGGCCATCATGTCCCAGCCGTATGAGCAGACCGATCCAAGGTTCAAGAAATACTGGTAGCCCGCCACGACGAAAAGGCGGGATTGGTCATCGTCTTGGCTTTCGTGAGATGCGGCCGGAAGAGGCTGCACACCTAAAGCGGGAGGTGGTCGGTATCCATGCCCTGCCCGCGCAAACGTGTTGAGCAGGACACCGCCCCCTCCCCCGCTTTTTTGATGGTGGTGCGCTCCGGCGCATCAACCAACGAAAGCCAAGACCATGACCAATCCCCAATCCGCCCGTATCAGGGAGCTGAATGACCAGTTCCGTATCACAGGCAACGGTGGCCGTATCTTCATCACCCGGGCGTGATGGCCCTACAGAGCTATCTGATGCTCCGCGTCATCGAAAACGTCATAGCCTTCGACAGCTTCACACCCGACAATGACCCGCACGGTGAACACGACTTCGGCGCGTTCGCCATCGAGGACGAGAAGATTTTCTGGAAAATCGACTACTACCAGCCGAGCATTGACGGTGAGCTGGACGTTGACGGCAACGCTTCCGAAGACCCCTCCAATCCGGAAGAAACCATACGGACGCTGACCATCATGCTTGCCGAGGAATACTAGCCTCGGCACAAAAAAACGCACCGACTCCCATCGGTGCGTTTCCGGCTTCCTACCCACCAGAAGCCTATCACCCCCACCCCTATGAGGGAAGCACTTATCCTTGCCGCCTTCGGCTGGCGGCCGGTTGTCCCTGCCGCATGCGTCAGTGGTTCAATGGCAGAATATCCGGCTTCCTACCCGGAGGATGCGGGTTCAAATCCCGTCTGGCGCTCCAAAAGACCCCTCCCCTCGCATCTGCCATTGTAACCGACCTCGCCGAGGCGCAAGGGTGCTTGGACTTATAGTCCCCGCCCATGGGTGATAGTTGAGTGAGCCGCCCATCTGCGGCTTGAAAATTTCTATAGCGCCAATGTTAATGTTAGCATTAATGTTAGCGCTATAATTAGGTCCGTACATTTTTCCCGCATTGCGGGAGAATCGGCCGCTGGATATTGCAACCGAATTGGTAACTGCTACGCTCGCCATGTCATGAGGAGAGCAGGCTATGGCAATGCGAAAATGCGAAAAGTGCAGCGGCTACGGCGTTATTGATTGCCCGCATTGTGGCGGCGGTGGTTGGTTCAGCAAAACGAATGGTGATTCCGTCCGTTGTCAGAGTTGCGGGAAGCGTGGCAATGCGCCGGGCCAGTTTTGCTGCGACAGGTGCGATGGGAAAGGCGAGCTTTAGGCGGTAATCGCCACAAGCGCCGCCTGTAGCCACGCGTTATCACGGTGCGCCTGGTCGGCCGAGGAGTAGACCCGCAGATGCCGGACATCCTGGCCGTCGGGAGCTTTCTCCAACCAGACCAGGGTGCCGGCAGTTTCGAGGTCGGCTTTCACCGCCCAGGGGAAGGCCAGCCATGCGGCCTCCCCTTCTATGTCCAGTTTCAAGGTTAGCGGGGCGTTCGGGGCATATTGAGGGGCAAAGAGCCGCGCCATGTCCCGCCAAAGGCCACTTGCGAGGTAGATCTTGAAGGCAGCGGGAGAGGCAAATGTTTGTGCCGCTACGGCTTTCGGGTTGGCGATGAACTGGCGCGGGGTGTCGAGTCGTTCGCCTAGAACTACCCCTTCAGGCATTTGGATCTCGGGGAACAGCACGCGCATCATGGGGCAATAGTAGGCCCCCTCCCCCGGAGGGGACAAGCAAACTGCCTCCCGATTCATCGTCGGTTTGCTTCTGCTGACGCGTCGAGTTCGCGGCGCTATTCCTAGCGCTAACATTAGCGTTAGCATTAACATTAGCGCTATAATTGCCATCAGAGATGGCCTGTGCCTCGCAGAATGTGGCTGCCGCGCCATACTCCTCACGTGGTAAATTCCGTGCGTCCCCCCTCCCCTTCCCTGCCGCAACAGAGCGTTACGGAGGAATTGTAACAATAATTCAATACGTTGGTGCTTGTGGCGTTATTTATGGTGCTAACATTAACGCTAACGCTAATGTTGGCGTTAAAATTAGCGTTAATGCTATCTTCAGCATTAACGCTTATGTTGCCCTCACAATTAGAGGAATCGCCATGTTCACCATCACCTTCGCCAACCCCAAGGGCGGCTCCGGTAAGACGACCTCCGCCATGATTCTGGCGGAGCAGATCGCCTTGGCCGGCGCGTCCGTCGCCATACTCGACTGCGACCCCAACCTAAATATCCAGCAATGGGCCAAGCAGCGCCAGGAGCAGGGGAGGGCGGTTCCCTTCGCCATCCACGCACCGCAGAACGAGGAAACGTTCCTCGATGCCTACGACGCCATCACCGACACGGTGGATTATCTCATCATCGACCTGGAAGGCACCGCGTCCACGCTCGTCACCTACGCGGTCAGCCGCTCCGACCTGGTGGTTATCCCGTTCGAGCCGACCCCCATGGAAGCACGGCAGGCGGCCCGCGCCGTCCAGCTCGTCCGCCAGACCGGCCGCGCCATGAACAACCGGACGATTCCGCACGCCCTGGTGCTGACCCGCGTCAACGCCGCGTTCCAGACCAGCGAAGAAAAGGACATCCGCAAGGAAATGGTCGGCGCGAAGATGCCGGTGCTGGACACCGGCATTGTGCGCCGCGCCGCCTATACCCGCATTTTCCGCGACGGCTTCCTGTTGAGCGAACTGCTTGAACAGGGCCGTGACGAGGTGAAGAACAAGACGGCTTCCCAGCAGGAGCGCATTTTGAACCCGCTGGAAACCGCTATCGAGAACGCCAAGGCTTTCACGCAGGAAGTCGTGAACCAGCTGGGCCAACAGGAGGCCGCCGCATGAGCTACGGATTCACCACAGACGACGCACCCGAGGTAGCCGCCACGCCCGTTGCCACAGGCATTAAACTACCGCCCGTCCGGAAGAGCGCGGCCGTGCCGGCAGCGCCAGCCGGCGACATCGCCCGCGCCGTGCAGGCCGGCCAGGAGCTGGGTTTCGTGTCCCGCGACACGGGCGCGCGCCGGAAGCCCGGTCCTAAGCGCAAAGAAGCGCAGGACCGACTTACCGTCACAGGCCCGAAGCGCGTCATTGACCGCCTGAAAGCCTACAGCGACGGGACAGGGCTTTCCTACTGCGAAGCCATTGAGGCGCTGCTAGACGCGGCAGACCACTAAGCGCCCCGCATGAGATTTGCAGTCTTACCATTGGGCAGTAGCCTTTGCGAAACAGTACAGGCGGGGTAGGGTAGGGCTATGACCACTTCCAAGCTCAAACTCATGCCCCGCGAGCAATTTGGCGCGCTTTCGCTGCATGAGAAGAACGCCTATCTGCAACAACTCGCAGATGACTTTGCCGAACTTCATGAGCGCGAAAATGTCGTTCTTGACAAGGACGCCTTAAGCCGTTTGCGCCGCTACTACAGCCGCCGTGTGTGGGCTGACCTTAAGCTAGATGACGGCATCGGCCCCTTGAATCGCGCCCTGCGTAGCCTGGGTGAAAATATCCGCAATTCCAGTATCGAGGCCGACGTAACCGGTGCGCTGTTGAGCGAGACCACCCCCAAGAGGGTGCTACGCACGCCGCCGCAGGACGACGCGCAGCTCATGTTTTTCGTCCCGACCGTTTACGACGCTCCGCTAAAGGACGACGTAAACCTGATGGACGTGGCTCCGTTCAGCCTTAGCAAGCGAGCGAATAAGGGCATCATCAAGTACGAGCTGAAAGACAGCTTGATTACGATTGAAGGCGGCGCGGAAAGCGGGCTGGCGACCGTCTTTGACTACGACATCTTCCTCAACATGGTGTCTTATCTGGCGGAGGAAGTGCAGCAGTACCGGCGCGACGAAGCAAAGGGGCTTCGCCCTACGGTGCCCCCCAAGGTGTACCGCCCCAGCGCCTCGCATATCCTGAAATTCTGCCGCCGCTCGGATGGTGGTAAATCCTATGAGGACTTGGAGGCTGCGCTAGACCGTCTCGCTGCAACCACTATCAAGGTCGTGAATCTTTCCGGCGGCAAGCGCCGCCAGGTGGACAGCCGCCCCTTGATAGGCGGCTACAGTGTCGTTAGCCGCACCGGAGCCAACAAAATCGAGCTGGTGGAAATCACCATCCCTGATTGGGTTTATACGAGTGTCGTGAGAAGCGATAAAAAGCTGCCGCTTCTGACTTTGAACCAAGATTACTTCCTCATCAGCTCCGGTCTTGGCCGCTTTATCTACCGCCTGGCCCGCAAAGCGGCCGGCAAGGATGAGGCCCGCTATGGCATGCGCGAACTCCACAAGCGCAGCGGCTCGTCGCAGGAGTTGCGGAAGTTCGCCTATGACCTGCGCGAGTTTGTCACTCGCACCCAAGCTTTCCCGATGCCCGACTACGACCTGTCATTGGAAGAGGGGAAGGAGGAGCAGATGCTTTACATGCGCCGGCGCACCGACGACGAGCTGACCGCGCCCGTCGATTTGCTGGCAGGCGAGTAATTTTGTCGGACCTCCGTTTTTCACCGACGACAAATTTTTGTCGTACCGCTCCCGTACATGGCCGACGACAAAAATGGCTGTCACTCTTGCTTTCCGTTGGGAATCGTTTTTGTCGCTAAAAATTGTCTTTCCGTATCTCGCCGACATTTTTCCGTACATCACCGACGACAACCCGTACTTTACCGACGACAAACCGTTTTTCGCCGACGACAAACCGTACATCAGCGACATGGCATCTTGATAAGTCTCTGACTCTTTGTCGTAATTTGGCACTTTTCCGCTCTAAAACTTATTTAAAACTTAGATAAAACATAGAAAATAAGAAAAAACAGGCTGCGCCTAATTTCCAGATTTGGATTCTTGATTTTTTGTCGTTGTCGGCGTTCCCCATCTATTTCGAAAATCACGGGTACCCCGTGGGGGCTGTCTGCCCCCACACCCCCGAGGATATTTACAAAAGCGTTAGAGCTGGGGGCGGCCTTCCCATAGCTACGGCTGCTCTAGAGAGGTGTAGCGTCGTTTTTAGGGAAAAAGCATGTAGAGGATTGCTGGGAAAGACTTGGTGGAGGAGTGCCACCAGCCCCTATGGGATGGTGGCAGCCCTAACCCTTTACGGTCATCGGCTTCCCAGCCTGTACCGTGTGATGATTGAATCACATCTTTTTCCACGCGCCAAGCGCGTAGATGCTTTTTTCATAGGCATTGGAATCGTGGAATCTAGCCAAGTACGGTATCCTGTCAGGAATCTTGTAAGTGATACTGGAAAGTGATACTATATGGAATTAAGCAGGAAGCATCAGGCAACTCTTGAAGCCGTCTTTGCCGAACCCGTCCGCGCCAGCATACCTTGGCGCGACATCGAGGCCATGTTGGCCGCATGTGGGGCGGAGATTACGGAAGGGCAAGGGTCGCGTGTCCGCATAGCCTTGAATGGCGTGCGGGCGGTGTTTCACCGACCCCATCCGCAAAAGGAAACGGACAAGGGCGCGGTGAAATCCGTCCGGCGCTTCCTGCTCGAAGCGGAGATACAACCATGACCATGATGCACTACAAGGGCTATGAAGCTGTCGTCGAGTTCGACGAGGAGGCCGAGATTTTCCATGGCGAAGTCATCAACCTGCGCGATGTGATTACCTTCCAGGGCGCATCGGCGGCCGAGCTGAAGCAAGCATTTGCGGAATCTGTCGAGGATTACCTGGCATTCTGCGCCGAGCGCGGCGAGGAACCGGAAAAGCCCTTCTCCGGACAGTTCGTGGTGCGTACCGAACCAGGCTTGCATAAAGCTCTGACGGTGGCCGCCCGCCGTGCCGGCGTCAGTCTGAACAAGTGGGTTACGTCCACGTTGGAACGAGCTGTCGGCTGACCATGGACAAGCGATTTTCCGCTTTCAGTTTCGAGGAATGTATAGCCCATTTCAAAGCCAATCCGCCTGTCGGCGGACGGGTGGAACTAGATTTCACCGCAGAGGAAATCCAGCGGGTTCGTGACCATGCCGCTCGTTACGATTGCACTACCGATAGCTTTTTGGCAGCGGTTTTGACCTTCTTCCAGTCCGAGCTAGAATGCAGCGAGCGTGCTTAGGCTGCCTTGTCTGCATCCACCAGCCCGATGGGCGGAAGCTTTGTAAACTCTTCCAGCCAAGAAGCCCTGTCGGCAAAAAGTGGAACATTTAACATCAAGGATAGATGCGAGAATAATTGGCGATGGCCGGAATTATCCTCGCACTTGTACTGGAACGGCGTCATTTCGTTCGTAGAAAAGCGAAAGTCCGCATTTCTTCTCGTTTGTTCAAAGCCAATAAGGCCCTTACATTGGGGACGTTACTTGGAAAGGACACCGCTATGACGACCAACCGCAAACGGGGCCGCCCCCCAGGCTCGGGAATTGATGACAGCCGTTTCCTCGCGGAAATCGCCGACCATATGCATGCTAACCCATCGATGAAGGCTCGGGCTGCGATGAATTACATTATCCGTAAGCGCAAGGGCGATTGGCGTGCACATTCCGAAGCAGCCATGCTGCGGCGTCTTCAGGACAAGTGGACGAAGCAGGGCGTGGCGCTTCTCGCGGATGCCCAGCGTCGCGCCGAGATTCAGCAGAGGCGGGTGAGCCTCTCTGATATTGTGGAAATTGGCATTCGGGTGAATGCTGCGGTGCAGGCTCTGCGGACCCCCGTCCATATGGAAAGGGTCATGAGGGTGGCGAATGCCGTCAACGCAGCCATCGACCAGATTACCAAGCCGATGTCCGAGGTCCAGAAGATGATGAACCGCATCAGTGACCCGCTGGCGAATGTTCATCGCGCTCTCGCGGTTCAGAATGAAGCGTTCCAGAACATTGAACGCTTCAAGAAGAGCATTGAGCTTACCAGGCTGCCGCGCGATAAGCTGAGCGGTCTTTAATAGATCATCACTGATAGGGTCAGAAACGCCCCATAGATCGTTTTCGAGGCGGTTCCTTTAATCGGGCCATAGAAGGGTGTAAACCGCTTCTATGGCCTTCCTGTGCACCTATCCTAACCCTTTGGCAAATATCCTCGGGGGTGTGGGGGCAGACAGCCCCCACGGGGTACGACAGGTGCGGCGCTTGAAATAGGTCTGCGACGGTCGGGAGCCGGGGAGGGGGTGCAGGGGGCAAGCCCCCTGCGACGGCGCGAAGCGCCCGCGCAAAATTTCAGGGATTCGGTATACACGCAACTCCGAAATAGTGCGGCATCACCTGAGGCAAAAGACCGAATATCAGACCTCCGATGACAAACCCCAGTCCAATGTCGCTGCGGAATCGGGAAATCGCCCAGATGACCACGCCGAGGCTGGCGAGGATGACGCCGAGGGAAACGGCAATCGGCACGAAGAAATCCACGATGGAGCAGAGCGCCCGGGTTTGCCAGCCCAGCCAGGCCGAAGCCTTGTCGATGAGATAGGCAACGCCGATGGCGACCAAAACCAGTGCGGCAAGGTTGCCGATAAAGCGGGTGGGATGGTGCGGAGGTGGTTTCATAGCGAGGAGGACAGAGAGAAATCAGAGAGAAGGTATCAAACCACAGAGGGTGGGGGAAAGGGTAAGTTGACTGGTTAATAGCGCACTTATACATTGCTTAGCAACATAGGTGCTCCGGCCGCCACGGGAGTGGCGTAGGGCCGGACAGGCAGGCCCGGTCGGGCCTTGTTTTTTAAGGGTGGCAGAGTTGCCACCATGGGAGAACCGCGTGGCGATTTACCACTTCTCAGGGCAAATCCTTGGTCGCACCGCCAAGCTGAATCCTGACGGCAGCGGGCGTCCCGGCTCCAAGGCGGCGGCAGCCGCCGCCTACCGCAGCGGGTCGCAGGTGCGCGATTACCGTACCGGCGAACTCCACGATTACAGCCGCCGCAAAGGGGTGGCCCATGCCGAAATCATGATGCCGGTGGGTGCGGCGGCGTGGCTGGAAGACCGGGAGCTGTTGTGGGGCGCGGTCGAGCGCATGGAGAAGCGCGCCGACGCCCAGCTTGCCCGCGAGTTCAATATGGCGTTGCCGCACGAGCTGGACGCCGCGCAGCGGCTGGAGCTCGTGCGCGGCTTCGTGCAGCGGCATTTTGTGAACCGGGGCATGGTGGCGGACATCGCCTTGCATGACCCAGTGCCGGAGCAGGGGCAGAGCCGCCACAATTACCATGCCCATGTCATGTTGACATTGCGCCGGGCAACCCCGGACGGACTGGATCCCGTGAAGACACGGGAATGGAACAGCAAGGAGCTGTTGAACCTGTGGCGGGCCGAATGGGCGGTGTCCTGCAATGCCGCGCTGGCGCGCGCGGGGCGGCAGGTGCGGGTTGACCACCGCACCCTTGTGGCGCAGCGGGACGACGCCTTGCAGCGCAAGGACATGGCCCGCGCCGCCGAGCTGAATCGCGCGCCGGAAATCCACGTTGGGCCGAGGGCACGGCAGGCGGTGCGCCACCAGCGCCCGCCGGTCAGCCGGGTGCGCGAGGTGGGGGCGGTGAAGGCGCGCGCTCCGGGGCAAGCCCCGGCCAAGCGCGTACGCGAGTATCCGGCGCGCGACAGCGGCACGCGGCTGGACTGGCTGGAGCGGATTGTTGTCGGCAACGACGAGCGGCTACGCCGTGACGTTGAGCGCATCAACCGGCGCTTTGACCGCTACCAGGGGTCTGAGTAGCAACGGAACAGAAAACCTACATAAGGGATTTCACAGCTCAGCGGTCAGCGCCAGCGGCCCAGCTCCTTGATCGTTTTCCTGTGGCATTTGAGGTGATGCTTCATCAGCCTGATGTCGTGGGGGTAATCCTGCTCCGGCCGAAACTCGTAATCCGGATCGATGTGGAATTGGTTGCGGGTAAAACACTCGAACAGATTGATGTCGCCCCAGGTGTCGATAACCTGTTCGAGGCTTTTCGCCATATGATGCAACGGCGAACCAGGTCCGTCCTCAGCCCTCATCTTATGAAGGCGCAAATGGATGTGTTGCAGCATGTCGGTGCGCATGTAGCTGTTCAAAAGCATGAGCGAGTGGGTCGGTGTCTTCGGAACAGCAAAGCCCATCTTATCTTCTGGCTGCAGGTCCGCGACATCCTGGTGGTCGTCGTTGTCAGTCATCACGTTTCGCTCGCAAGAGATTTTGCCCCGCCGGTGGCATCCACAAAAGCCCTGCCCGAACGTCGCAACAAACCCCGGTTTGATGTGACGCCGCAAAGCAGATCGCAACAATTTCCGCAGAGCGGTCAAATTCTATAAATACCCGTGCAGAAACCTATAGCCGATAAACTCTCTGCCGTCTAAGTTAATGTGAAACGGGGAGCGCCGATGCTGATTGGTTATATGCGGGTTTCGACCATCGAGCAGAATCTCGATCTCCAACGCGACGGTCTTGAACGCGCCGGATGTGAGAAGATTTTCGACGACGTATGCTCGGGCCGTGCAACAGAACGGCCGGGTTTGGCTAAAGCGCTTGAGATCGCGCGGGCTGGTGACGCTCTGGTAGTGTGGAAGCTCGATCGCATCGGCCGCTCGCTTGCCCATGTGGTCGGCCTGGTCAGCGACCTTCAGAAGCAAGGGATCGGCCTGAAGGTCCTGACCGGCGACGTAGACACCACGACGACAACCGGGCGCCTCGTCTTCGGCATCTTTGCCACCCTGGCGGAGTTCGAGCGCGATCTCATCCACGAACGCACCATGGCGGGGCTGGCAGCGGCGCGTGCCCGAGGCCGGGCTGGTGGGCGCCCGCGCGTCATGACACTGAAGAAGCTGAAGGCGGCCATGGCCATGATGGCAGATCGCGACAACGCTGCGCGTGATGTCGCGGCTGAACTCGGTGTGTCGTTGTCGACGCTCTATGCCTACGTCGATGCCAAGGGAAAGCCTCGCGAGCGGGCAAGTGATCTGCTGGCAAGCAAGCGTCGAGCGAAACGCGACAATAGCATGCAGGCGTAAAAGACCGTGCCGGTAGGATATCTGAGCGAGAGCCAGGCGCGGGAATATGGCTGTTTTCCCGACGAGCTTACCCCGGATCAACTGGCTCGCTATTTCCACCTCGATGACGCCGATCGTGCGTTCGTCGCCTTGCATCGCGGCGATCACAATCGTCTGGGCGTCGCCGTCCAGCTCGGATCGTTGCGCATACTCGGCACCTTTCCGGAAGACCCCACAGAGGCACCTGTTCCGGCCCTGCGCTTCACCGCCCGCCAGCTTTCGCTCACCGAGCCCGAAGAGTTGATTGCCGAATATGCCCGCAGCGAAGGGCGCTGGCGCCATGCGCCTCGCATTCGTCAGCACTACGGCTACCGAACCTATACCGATTTCGGTGTCGCGTTCCGTCTCAACCGCTTTCTTTACGCCCTGTGCTGGACGGGATCGGACCGACCGTCGGCTCTCTTCGACCGGGCCGTCGCATGGTTGCTGGAAGCCAAGGTCCTGCTGCCGGGCCTGTCTGTGCTGGAAAGGGCCGTGGCAAGGGTTCGCACACGGGCGAACAGCCGGCTGCATAGATTGCTGATCGAGTCGATGACGCCCGAGCAGCGTGCGCGACTGGATAGCCTGGTCGCTGTTTCCGAAGGCAGTCGGCAAAGCCCGCTCGACCGGCTGCGCGATGGACCGTACATTCAGAGCGGGCGGGAGATCAGCCGTGCACTCGGCCGTCTGGAAGAGATTCGCACCCTCGCAAGCGGCCTGCCGTCGCTCGATCGGCTGCCACCGGGTAAAGTCACGGCGCTGGCGCGGTTTGCCAGCGCTGCAAAGGCTCAGGCCGTTTCGCGTCTGCCGGCCGACCGGCGCGCTGCAACCCTGCTGGCCTTTATTCGAACACTCGAAGCATCGGCCGGGGATGATGTCATCGATCTGTTCGACGCGGTTACGACATCGATGGTGTCGGAGGCGTCGTCGGCCGCCAAGCTGGCAAGATTGCGGTCGCTGCGAGACCTGGATGCAGCGGCACTGAAGTTACGCGACGCGGCGATCGTCATTCTCGATCCCGAAACGCCCGACGATGCAGTCCGCACCGCAATCTTCGACCTGATCGACAGGCAGGCGCTTGACGCGGCCGTCGAGCGTGTCGGCACCCTCGCGGAACCTCACGACGACACCTACTTTACCGAACTCAGGAAGCACAATCGCAAGATTGCCTATACGCCGGGACTGCTCGCCGGCCTCGATCTCGGCGCGGCTCCCGCCGGCCGGCCCTTGCTGGAGGCCATTGATTATCTCCGTGTGGTTCATTCCGGCCGCAAGCGCGCCGGCCCACCACCAACAGCCTTTGCGCCAAAGGCATGGCAGACCCAACTCAAGACTGCCGATGGCGCTGTCGATCTGACAGGATATCGGCTCTGCATCCTGGACGAACTGCGCCGCGCCATTCGCCGGCGCGACATCTTTCCGGTTCACTCACTGCGGTATGCCGATCCGCGCAAGGGGCTGCTATCAGGTCCAGCATGGGAAGCTGCACGTCCGACGGTCTGCCGCACCGTCGGAGTGTCCACCGTTGCTGACGAAGAACTCGGGCGTTTGTCGAGCCGGCTAGACCGAGCCTATAGGGAAACCGCCGATCGTGTCCCGCTGAACCCGGCCGTCACCATCATCAATACCTCGGAAGGCTCGGACCTGTCCCTCGATCGCCTGGAAAAGATCGAGGAACCGCCTAGCCTCATCGCGCTGCGCGCCGCGATCGATGCGCGTCTGCCTCGGCTCGATCTGCCCGAACTGATCATGGAAATGCATGCGAAAACCGGCTTTGCCGATCTCTTCACCCACGCCAGCGAGGGCGGCTCACGCGCGGAAAACATCGCAACCAGCATCTGCGCCGTTCTTGTCGCCGAAGCGACCAATACCGGATTCGAGCCGCTGGTTCGCATCGATACCCCGGCACTTCGACGCTCCCGGCTCAGCTGGGTCAAGCAGAACTTCCTGCGCGCCGAGACGCTGACCGCCGCAAACGCCGCTCTGGTCGCGGCGCAAAACGCCATCCCCCTGGCGAGAAAATGGGGCGGCGGTGAAGTGGCGTCCGCCGATGGATTGCGGTTCGTCGTGCCGGTCCGCACCATTCATTCCGGCCCCAATCCGCGATATTTTGGGCAGGAGCGCGGTATCACCTGGTACAATCTCGCTTCAGATCAGTTTACCGGCCTCAACGCCATGACCGTTCCAGGCACCCTGCGCGACAGCCTCAACCTCCTCGCCGTCGTGCTGGAACAGGAGACCGAGCTTCAGCCCACCGAGATCATGACCGACACGGCCGGATATACCGACACCGTCTTCGGCATCTTTTATCTGCTCGGATACCAGTTCAGCCCTCGCATCGCAGATGTCGGCGGGGCAAGATTCTGGCGCGCCGATGCAAAAGCCAACTACGGCATCCTCGACGATCTCGCGGCGAACAGGATCAACATGAAGCTGATCATCGAGCATTGGGACGATCTGTTGCGGCTTGCCGGCTCCCTCAAACTCGGCGTCGTCCAGGCCGCTGGCCTCACCCGAACCCTCCAGACCAATGACCGGCCAACCCGTCTCGCTCGCGCCCTGCAGGAACTCGGCCGCCTTATCAAGACGCTCTACCTCCTGCGCTTCATTGATGATGAAAGCTACAGGCGCCGTATTCTCGTCCAGCTCAATCGAGGTGAGGGTCGCCACCAGCTCGCCCGCGTCATTTTTCATGGAAAACGTGGTGAACTGCGGCAGCGCTATCATGAGGGACAGGAAGATCAGCTCGGAGCACTCGGCCTGGTCGTCAATCTCGTCGTGCTCTGGAACACGATCTACACGGATGCAGCCGTCAACCAGCTCTTGACTGAAGGCTACGACGTCAAGCCGGAGGATGTCACGCGTCTCTCGCCGCTCGGCTTCCGTCACGTCAACATGCTTGGTCGATACGCCTTCACGCTCCCCGATTTCGTGGCCCGAGGCGAACTCAGGCCTCTACGCGATCCGAAAACCGCCGACCCCGATGACGAGCCGTGAAATCCTTATGTAGGTTTTCTGTTCCGTTGCTACTCAGACCCCATTCTTTGAGGGTGTCATCAAAATTGCCCTCGGCGGCTTCATTTGCGCGGTGTTCGCGCCACTCCTCGTCCGTAGCATATGGGATAGGGAGACCCGCGTAATGTTCCTTAGCTCACCCCATGTGCGACACCCGACACGTCTTCACAGGATAGGTTTTGCCCTGCTGGCCATGTTCTTGTTGGCATTTGCGGTGTTGCTGTTGTGGTCGGGGGTCACTAAATTGTTCGGATAGCTACAGCCCCTGTAGACAGGGGGAGACCTAGCAGCCAGCTAAGGGTGTGGGGTACAGTAGCGAAGCCATGCAGGCCATAACCCTACCCTAGAAAAAACTTGCCCCGGCGGTATGCAGAGCAGTGACCAGCCGGGGGATACATGGTTTATATGGCATATAACACTAACCTATGCAAGTCTGTTCCCTGACACATGCCCCTTGTAGACATCCTTTCTCCTGACCGCTTCAGCACATACCTAGGGTGGGCGGAAGGTGATGCATCCACGGCGGAGCGTCTGTACAGCTATAACATCCAGCTATCTGCGGACTTCTATGCCTCCATGCACATGCTGGAAGTCGCCCTGCGGAACAAAGTGGACGAAGCCCTAACCAATATTCATGGTACGGGGTGGATGCATAGCACCTTGGTGCTGACAGAAGCCTATCAACAGGGGTGCGTGGCGCAGGCACACAGTACTCTCCTGCGGGACGGCAAGGCGGCTACACACAGTCAAATGGTGGCGGAATTGAACTTCGGATTCTGGAGTTCGGTGTTCGGCCGTTCCTCGAATCACCTTTGGGGGCCACTGCGCGCCATTTTCCAGACCAACGGTCTGAAGCGCACCACCATCGCGCAGAAGCTGCGCGACCTGCGGCGGTTGCGGAACCGTATCGCCCATTATGAGCCGATTTTAGCCCAGCCCATCGCCACTCTGCATCAAGACATCCTGACCATGACCGCCTGGATGTCGGTGGACGCCTCGGCGTGGATTACGACCCATTCCACCATCAACTATCCCGCGACACCGATAATCATCAAGAATGCTCAAGGTGTTTCCATTTTCGACAAGGCTCTGACCGGACACCTCCCCAACTAAGCGAGCGCGTCTTTAGCAGTCATTTTGCATCCGTAGCTTGCCACGCTGGCGCGCATCCGCGCGCCAAAGCTTGCGCCGCGCATCCGGCGTCTCAAGATGCTTATATTTACCGCCCGAAAATTTCGGCCAATCCAACGCCATGCCGGCGCGGACCATCTCCGCTGCCAAATCGCGCCCATCCGCCAGGAAGCATTCCGCCACCAGGCGGTCATAGGAGAGTTCTGGCCTAATGTGGGCCGTCACTGCCTGACCCTTGCAAAGTTGGACCAACGCCCACTTTGCCTTTTTGCCCCACGGATGGTCGAGTTCGGGCGCATCAATGCCGGCCAGCCGTATAGGGGCTCCGTGGGAATCTCTGCAATATTACCCGCTAAGAGATTTTTGGCGTGACGGAAAACAGATGATTTCCGCGTAGCGGTTCGGCGGGTCGAAATCGACGGGGTGACTGGGCAATTATTTGCGCGACAAACCCTGTCGGAATGTGAGACTGTGCGGCAACTCGGAACTTGAGGTTTGTCGTGCATGTTGATCGGTTACATGCGGGTATCGAGCGGTGATGAGCGGCAGTCGGTTGCCTTGCAGCGCGACGCCCTGCTCGCCGCCGGGGTCGATCAGCGTCACCTGCATCAGGATCGCGCTTCGGGCGCGCGCGACGATCGGCCGGGGCTGAAGGCTTGCCTTGCAGAATTGTGCGAGGGCGACGTGTTGGTCGTTTGGAAGCTCGACCGTCTGGGCCGATCACTCTCCCACCTGATCCGGATCGTTGAGGATCTGAAGATGCGCGGGGTCGCCTTCCGCTCTTTGACGGAAGCTATAGACACGACGAATTCGCACGGTGCATTCCTGTTCAACCTGTTTGGCACGCTCGCCGAATACGAGAGAGTGCTGATCACGGAGCGGGTCAACGCTGGACTGGCGGCGGCACGCCGGCGCGGTCGCAAGGGCGGCAGGCCACCGACGATCGACACCGAAAAGGTTGAGCAGATTCTGGCGGCGCTGGAAGCCGGCGCCAGCAAGGCGTCGGTGTGTCGGACATTCAAGGTGCCGCGCTCGACTCTCATCGACACATTGCGGCGAGCCGGATGGACCGGACCGGGCAAAGAAGATGAGCCTGCTCCCCCAGTTTGAGAGCGGGTGTGACCGATGGCCTTCCTCGACGCGCAGTCGCGCACCGTTCTGTTCGACCCACCCGATGTTTATGAAGAGGCCCTCGCGCGCTATGCGCTGTCCGCTGAGGACATCGCTTTCGCCAAGGCGCATCGCCGATCGCATAATCGTCTGGGTTTTGCCATCCAACTCGCCCTGGTGCGTGATCTCGGTCGTCCGCTCCGCGCTGGGGAAGTTGCGCCTCAGGCAGTCGTCTCCGTTGTCGCCGACCAGCTGGACATCGACGCTGCGGTGTTCGCGCTCTATGCCCAGCGGGAGGAAACCCGTCGAGAACATACGCGGGAGATTGTCGTCGCACTGGATCTCCGGCCCGTCCGGGCGAGCGATTATCGATCCCTGATCACCGCGGCGGCACGCGAGGCAGCCGCGACCGAACAAGGCGAGCCGATCACCAAGGCCGTGATCGAAGCCCTGAAGGAGAGGAAGCTGCTCATTCCTGTGCCGGAACTGCTGATACGTCTGGCGATGGCGGGCCGGGCGGCGGCGCGACGACAGGCTTATCGCGGCTTGATCCGGGGCATGGAGCAACCGTCCATCGAGGCGCTTGATCAGCTTCTCATCGATCGGTCCGGCGATCGGAGCCATCTCGGCTGGATTGCGGAAGCGCCGGAGGGGACGAAACTGAAAAACCTCAAGGGCCTGATTGCCCGGCTTGAGGTTCTGCGTTGGGCGGCGATTTCCGATGAGCGACGTAAAACGATCCATGCCAACCGCTATGGCATCATCGCCCGGGACGCTCGCATTCTGCATGCCCGTGAGATACGACGCCTGACATCCGAGCGCCGCTACGCCACGCTGGCGGCGTTCGTCATCGAGAGGCAGGCGGCAATCACCGACCTTGTGATCGACATGTTCTGCAAACTGATCGGCAGCACCCGTCGCAAGGCTGAACTGAGCCGCACAGAACGCCGGCTGCAAGAAGCCGAGATTCTTGATGGGGTGGCGCTCGATCATCTCAAGCTTGGCGAGGCGCTTCTGGCCGCCCGTGAGAGCAACACCGATCTCGCATCCGCAATTGCAGTCTCACTCGGCTGGGACGGATTGACCGCCAGCATGGCGGCAGCCAGGTCCGTCGTGCGCCCCGATCGCAGCGACGAATTCGATGAGCTCATAGAGCGGCACAAATCGCTGCGAAAGCTGGGCAGGCTCATGTTCGGCGCGTTCTCTTTCCGGTCGTTTCGTCCCGATGATCCGGTTTTGAAGGCAGTGGATCATCTGCGTGCGCTCTACAATGGCAGGAAACTACCCGCGCAGGTGCCGTTCGCGTTCATGACCCGCAAGTGGCGGCGGCGTGTGCGCTCGGACGGTGTCACCATCGACCTGCGTGCCTGGGAAGTGGCGGTGCTCGTTCATCTGCGGGAGCGCCTGCGGGCCGGCGACATATGGGTTGAGGGCAGCCGAGCATGGCGCAGTTTCGAGGATTATCTTCTGCCTCGACCGATCTTTGCCCTCATGCGCGCCGAAGGCCGGCTCGGGCTTGCCATTCCTGACAGCTTTGCCGAATGGCGAGCCGAACGCACCGCCACGCTCGACGCGAAACTCAAAAAGCTGGCAAGGGCGGCGGCCGCCAACGCCATTCCGCATGCGGCTATTTCCGACAAGGGTTTGTCGGTCTCCCCGATCCGCGAGGAGGAGCGTGACGGGATCGTCGCGCTCAGCCGGCGTCTTTACATCCTCGTTCCCCGGATCAGGATCACCAGCCTGCTTGCCGAGGTCCACAGCTGGACCAGGTTCCTTGACAGCTTCACACACTATCGCACCGGCGAGACGGCGAACGACGAGCCGGCGCTGATGGCCGCTATCCTTGCCGACGCCACCAACGCCGGTGCTGAACGCATGGCGGAAAGCTCACGCGGCGTCACGATCCACCAGATGATGCTGATGGTAGATAGGCATCTGCGCTCGGAAACCTATGCCACGGCGACCGCCGTGCTGGTCGATGCGCAGCAGGCTCATCCCTTCGCCGCAGTCTGGGGCGACGGTCATATCTCCTCCTCGGACGGGCAGTTCTTTCCGGCCGGCGGGCGCGGTGAAGCCAGCCTCGAATACAATGCAAAATACGGCAAACGGCCAGGTGCCTCGATCTATGGCTTTCTTTCCAATCGTTTCGCCTCCTTCTTCTCCCGGATGATCCAGGCGTCCGAGAGCGAAGCGCCCTACGTGCTCGACGGCCTCCTTCACAACGAAAGCTCCGTCGAAATCCATGAGCATGCAACCGATACCGCCGGCGCGACCGAAACCACATTCGCTATGTTCCATGGCTTCGGCTACAGGCTCATTCCTCGTATCCGCAATCTCGGCAATCGCAGGCTCTTCGTCATCGATCCCGACCCGGCGTACGAGCCGCTCGGGGCGCTGATCTCGGGAGCCGTCAACATGGATGTCATCGAGCAGCACTGGGATGAGGTTTTGCGGCTGAAGGCATCGATTGGCGCAGGCCTCGTGCCGCCGTCCGTCATCCTCAAGAAGCTTGCCGCATCGCCTCGACAAAATCGGCTCAATCAGGCGCTACGCGAAATGGGCCGAATTGAACGCTCGATCTTCATCTGCGACTGGTTGCTCGACACCAAGCTCCGGCGCAGGTCGCATGCCATCCTCAACAAGGGTGAAAGCCGTCACGCCCTTGCCAGGGCGGTCTTCCTCCACCAGCTTGGCGAGCTGCGCAACCGCGTGGCGGAAACCATGGCCTATCGGGCGTCAGGTCTTAACCTCGTCGTCAACGCCATTATCCTGTGGAACACCGTCTATCTCAGCCGCGCTGTCGATTATGTCCGCACCCAGGGCATCGATATTCCCGCCGAACTGCTCTCCCAGGTCGCACCACTTCCCTGGGCTCATATCGCACTCACCGGCGACTATCTCTGGAACGAAATTGACCGACCCCTCGAACGCTTCAGGCCGATC